>JAQUSA010000001.1 GCA_028715315.1 Candidatus Omnitrophota bacterium
CGCTCTATAAATATCCCGACTTTGCCGATATCGATACCGAGATAGACCATGTGATACTCGCGGCTCCCGACGTCGGCAGTGACGAGTTCAGGGGGAAGTTCAAGGACGAGCTGATGGCTTTGTCGAATAAACTCACCGTCTATGTATCCTCCGACGATAACGCGCTGCTGATGAGCGGTTTCATAAACGGCGAGAAGAAACTCGGCCGGGTGAAACTGCGGGTCAAGGACCCGGAACAGCTCGAGGAGGCGAGGGCGCTGCTGTATTTGAAATCGCTCGCGCCGGAACGGCTGACGGTCATAGACGTCACGCCGATCAATAACGCGAGCTTCAAGCACGGCTATTACCTCGAGTGCCCGGGCTATTACGATGATTTTTACATGCGGATATTCGGCACCGAGCCTCGGATAAACAGGCATCTCTACCTGCTCAAGACGCAGGAGGGCGCGGATTACTGGGTAATGCAGGACCCGAAGGAATAACAGGGGAATTCTTCGAAAGCCACCCGCAGGATATTGTGATATAATTGACACTATGGACAAAGACCTAGTAGTTGTATTCAGCTCCCAAAACCGCGCCGATATCATGACCGCAAAATCCCTGCTTACCAGCGCCGATATAGAATATTACGTACAGGGCGAGGATGTCCAGGACATCATCGCATGGGGCAATATCGGGGGAATAAACCCCGTGACCGGCCCCGTAAAAATACTGGTCAATGCGGAAGACGCACCCGATGCTAAGGAGATCCTGAAAGGAGAAACATGAAAAAGTTCGCCGGCCTTGTCCTGTCGCTGGTAGCGGCACAATTGGTGTTGACCGCGCCTTCCTATTGTAAAGACGAAGCGGTCGCGCCCGTCATCAGATCGATAACCGCCTCATCCGATTATAACAACAACCGCGCCGAGAAAGCCGCCGACGGCAAGCCGCTCACGCGCTGGGAATCCGAATGGAAGGACAAGCAGTGGGTGCAGGTCGAGTTCGAGGCGCCGGTCATGCTCTACGGCATCGGGATAAAGTGGGAGACTGCCGCCGCGTTCCGTTACGCGGTAATGGGCTCGAACGACGGGAACCTGTGGGCCACGCTCGCGATGGTCGAGGACGGCAACGAGGGCGAGGAGATGAAGATCAATTTCCAGAAGCCCGCGGAATACAAATTCGTGAAGATAGACATGTTCGACAGGGCGACCGCCTGGGGGTTCTCGATATGGGAGGTGGAGTTCAAGACGGATAAGCCGTACAAGAACCTCCCGAAGAGGGCGTCGATACCCAAGGGCAAGACGTTCTTTTCGGTGATGCAGAAGGACGGGAAATACTGGCTTGCTGATCCAAGCGGCAAACCGTTCATCTCGAAGGCCGTGAATGTGGTCCTGAGCAACGACGGCGCCGTGTTGCAGAATTCCGAATATTACGATGTCTCCAAGAATTACAAGGACAACCAGGACTGGGCGAAGAGCACGGTCAAGCGGCTGAGAAAATGGAAGTTCAACACGATCGGCTGCTGGTCCGACCCGGCGACGTTCTATTACGATATGCCGTTCACGGTGATAATGGGCATACCCTCGACGACCGACCACCGGCTTGTCGACGTGTTCGACCCGATGTTCGGCGAGAACGCTGACGCGGCCACGGCGGGCAAGTGTAAACGTTTCAGGGACGCGAAATACCTGCTCGGCTATTTCATCGATAACGAGCTGCCGTGGTACGGCGATGTCGGCTGGTCAACGGGCCACGCTCCGCTGCTCCTCGATGAATATTCGCGCCTGCCGGACAACGCGCCCGGAAGGCTGAAACTTGCCGAGTTCCTGAAGGAAAAGTATAACCTCGCGATAGATGAGTTCATGAAGATCCGCGGCGCGCAGGCGAAGGATGTGCGCGAGGCGTTTGCCGGGATCGTCGCCGATGAATATTTCTCGGTCATAACGTCGTGCATAAGGAAGTACGACCCGAACCACCTGATACTCGGCGTGCGCTTTGCCGGAAGCGCCCCGGAAGGCGTCATCGCGGCGTGCGGAAAATACTGCGACGTCATATCGTTGAATTATTACTGCAAGAACATGAAGGTCGACAGGCAGCACATCGATAATTTTTATTTTATCGGGCAGAAGCCGGTGATGATAACCGAGTTCTCGTACCGCGCGATGGAGAACCGCAGCGGCGACAGGAACAACAAGGGCGCCGACGTGACCGTCAAGACGCAGGCGGACAGGGCCGAGGGATTCGACAAATACGTGACGCAGATGATGGAGTTCCCGTACATGGTAGGCTACCACTGGTTCCAGTACTTCGACCAGTCGCCTCAGGGGCGCAGCTTCGACGGGGAGAACAGCAATTACGGCATCGTCGACATCAAGGACAAGGAATACGAACTGCTGACCTCCGCGATGAAGAAACTGAACCCGAAGGCGGATACGATACATAAGAAGACGGCGCTCGGATATCCCGAGGCGGCCGTCAGGACGGGCGGTTACGCGAAGGTCAATAACAAGGATGTCAAGCGCGAGAGCTCGCCTTTCTGCGTTATCAGCGCCGTAAATACCGGGCGGCTGGGCGTCTGGAAAGACGGCTCCTCCTCGGCGAAGCTGGTCTTTGTCAGGGACCAGGCGGGAGACGGCGCGGCGCGCCTTAAAGTCGCGGTCGAGACCGGAAGCGGCTGGGGCTGCGGTTTCGGAGTCCCGTGCGACGTTAAGACGAAGAACGACGACGGTTCGTTCGACCTGCAGGGATATAAGGGCATAAGGATAAAGATGTCCGCCACCGAAGGGCTGCCGTTCTCGGTATTCCTGAACGAGTCCGGCGCCGACGAGATGGGCAAGCCGGAATATAAGGGGATCAACGGAGCCGACGGCGAGAGCTTCACGTCCGAACCGAACAGCGGCTCAGGCAATATAGAGGTGTTTGAATATCCGTTCGACCAGTTCACGGTCCGTTCCGTCTACGGCAACCAGAGCGGAAACAGGACGTTGGACCTTCAGTCCGTGCGCAACATCGACCTGTATTTTCCAGGTAACTCGGGCGACGGCGCTTGTGATATTTATGAGGTCACGCTGTATTAAATGAGCGAAGAAGCCCGCATATCCGCCTTCAGGCGGATAAGGGATATCCCGTACGCGATAGTCCCCGCGATGCGCGACCCCGCGGTGGGCCCGGCCATGATGCTCAGGGAGAACCGCGGTTCGTGCAACCCGAAGCATGTCCTGCTCGCGGACGAGTTCAGGAAGCTCGGCCTCGAGGTTAAATACGCGAATTACTCTTTCAGTTGGGACGACCCCGCGGTAAAATATCCTCCGGAGCTGAGGGCGCTTACGAAGAGGATACCGCCGGGCAATCACCTCGCCATAAAGGCGTTTATCGGGGGCAAATGGGTGCTTGTCGACGCGACATGGGACCTGCCGTTGAAGAAGGCCGGTTTCCCGGTGAACGAGGATTGGGACGGCGTAAGCGATACGACGAACGCCGTGACGCCGGTAAATGAGGTGCTTCACGAGACGATAGAAGAACGGGTGAGATACGATACCGCCCTGCGTTCGGGATATACCGATGAGCAGAAGGCGGCATATGCGGAGTTCACTGAGAAGCTGAATAAGTGGTTGGAGGAATTGCGTGCATAGGCTCATCCCTTTTCTATTTTTATTGGTTATTTCCGGAGGATTTATGGCAAAGTCCGAGGCCGCGGCCGTAAAGATGCCTATATATGACGCGAGGGAGGGTGTGGTAAAGGAGGTCCTGAAGGTCGAGAGGACCAACGCCGAATGGAAGAACGTGCTTACTCCCGAGCAGTACATGGTGACGCGGCAGAGGGGCACGGAGAAACCTTCCGGCACCGCCTGCGAATTGCCCAAGGATGAGGGGCTTTATGAATGCGTCTGCTGCGGGACGGACCTTTTCGGCACGGCGGCGAAATACGAATCCGGGACGGGCTGGCCGAGCTTCTATAAGCCGGCCGCGCCCATCAACATAAACCTGGAAGAGGACATTGATTTCGGGATGGAGCGCGTGGAGGTCACCTGCGCCCGCTGCGGCGCGCATTTAGGCCACGTTTTTGATGACGGGCCTATGCCGACCGGGAAGCGTTATTGCATCAACGGCGTCGCGCTTAAGTTCGTCAAGGGCCCATATAAGCCCGCGCAGCTCGCCATATTCGCGGCGGGCAATTTCCGGGAAGCGGAGGGGACTTTCCGGGCGCTCAAAGGCGTCATATGGACAAGGGCAGGATATATCGCCCGCATGGAAGCGGTCCAGGTATTGTTCGACCCGTCGGTGATCACTTACGGCCGGCTGCTCGACGCCTTCTGGAAGATGCCCGAACCGGCCGCCGTCTTCTACCGCAATATGGAGCAGGATAAGCTTGCCAAGGAATCCAGGGACCGCCTCGAGAAGTCGGGGAAATTAAAAGGGAAGATAGCGGTGAAGATCACGAAGGCGGGGGTCTTCTGCCCGGCCGAAGAGTACCATTAGCATTGCCTGCCTAAGTACGGCTTGCCTCCACAGCGCAAGATATTTGTGGTATAATATCCCCCAAAATCAAAGGAGCCCTGAAATGGACAAGGAAAGAGTCATTCTGCCGTTAAACGACATCCCGAAAGCCTGGTATAACATCATGCCCGACCTGCCGGAGCAGCTGCCGCCTTCGTTGAACCCGCAGACGGGAAAGCTCCTCGGGCCCGCGGACTTGGCGCCCATATTCCCGATGTCGTTGATAGAGCAGGAGATGAGCAGCCAGCGCTGGATAGATATTCCCGACGAAGTCCTCGATGTATATAAGATATATAGGCCGACGCCGCTCAAGAGGGCGGTCCGCCTCGAGAAGGCGTTGAAGACGAATTGCAGGATATATTATAAGGACGAGAGCGTATCGCCGGCCGGAAGCCATAAACTGAATACCGCTATCGCGCAGGCATATTACAATAAGAAAGAAGGCGTCAAGCGCATCTCGACCGAGACCGGGGCGGGGCAGTGGGGTTCCGCGCTTTCCTTCGCGTGCAATACCCTCGGCCTCAAGTGCACGGTCTATATGGTCAAGGCAAGTTATTACCAGAAACCGTACCGCAAATCTTTGATGCACGTCTGGGGCGCCGAAGTCTTCCCGTCGCCTACGAACAGGACGAATTCAGGCCGCGCGGCGCTGGCGGAGGACCCGGAGACGCCGGGCAGCCTTGGCATGGCGATCTCCGAAGCGGTCGAAGACGCCGCCACGCATGATGACACCAAATATTCCCTCGGAAGCGTTTTGAACCACGTGCTGACGCACCAGTCGGTCATCGGCCTCGAGACGAAGAAGCAGCTCGAGATTATCGGCGAAAAGCCCGATACGCTGATCGCCTGCGTCGGAGGCGGCAGCAACTTCGCGGGATTCGCTTTCCCGTTCGTGCCGGAGAAGCTGAAGGGGCAGAGCATGAGGATAATCGCTGTAGAGCCGACCGCCTGCCCGTCGCTCACGAAGGGCGAGTACCTTTACGATTATGGCGACACAGGGAAGCTTACGCCGCTCATGAAGATGTATACGCTCGGCCACAGTTTCATTCCCGCGGGCATACATGCGGGCGGGCTCAGGTATCACGGGGTCGCGCCGCAGGTATCGCTGCTGGCGAGGAAGAAGGTCATAGAGGCGAGGGCGTTCTCGCAGAACCCGGTATTCGAGGCGGCGATAATGTGGGCGAGGACCGAAGGGTTCCTGCCGGCGCCGGAGACGTCGCACGCGATACGCTGCGCGATAGACGAGGCGAAGAAGAACGACAAGAAGGTCATCGTCTTCAATTACAGCGGCCACGGCCATTTCGACCTCTCCGCATACGACGCTTACCTCGAAGGGAAGCTCGAGGATTACGAGCATCCGGAAGAGAAGATAAAAGAGGCGATAAAGAAGATACCTGAAATTGGGAACGCATAGAGGTATGTCCCCTAAGTGTATGGCCCCTATATATAAGTTTATAGATGATAACGGGACGTTCACGGTAAAGGACCCGCAGAGGTTCAGCCTGTATTTTCCGCTGACCGACAGGGAAGGGCGGATATTGAGTTCGATAAGCCCCAACCTCGGCGGGGATATAAAGCGCGACAACGACCGTTTCCTGACGCCGCCCGCGAGCATAGAGGACATCCGCAACAACCTATTCTGCCGCCGGGATTTCTTCATCAAGGCCGGCGGACATGTGGTCCGGTTATCATACCCGCACGACGACGTGCTCGAAGCCGGCCTCCTCTACCACAAAGTGACCAAGAGGGCGGCGGGGCTGAAGATGGAGATACTGAGCTTCGTCCCGTTCGACATGCCCGTCGAGGTCATGCAGGTGCGCGTCACCAATGACAGCGGCAAAGACATCGATATCACCCCGACCTCGTTTATCCCGTTATTCGGCCGCAGCGAGAAGAACATCCGCGACCACAGGCACGTCAGCTCGCTCCTGAACCGCGTCGAGCTCGACAGGCACGGCATATTCCTGAAGCCCACGATGATCTTCGACGAAAAGGGCCATATGGAGAACAGGACGCAGTATTTCGTCCTCGGCTACGAGGGCGGCGGCAAGGCGCCCGTCGGCCAGTTCCCGACGCTCGGGAACTTCTACGGCGAGGGGGACATGATATCCCCCGACGCGATATATAAACTCGTCGTGCCGGCTTCGAGGAAGATCCCGGATTTCGACGGCAAGGAAGCGTGCGGCGCGTTCAGGTTTACGCGCAGGAAGCTAAGGAAGGGCGCTTCGCTGGAATATTGCCTGGTCATGGGCATCGAGGAGAAGAAGAGCGCCGCGCTGAAATATTTTCGAAGGCTCAATTCCCCCGCGAAGGTGGCGAAGAGCCTTTCCGCGACTAAAAAATACTGGCGCGATTACCTGTCGACGCCCCCGCTCAAATTTAAGGACGGCGATTATAACAACTGGCTGCTCTGGGTAAAGCTCCAGCCGACCCTTCGCAAGCTGTTCGGCTGCTCGTTCCTGCCGCATTTCGATTACGGAAAGGGCGGGCGCGGCTGGCGCGATATCTGGCAGGATGCCCTTACGCTGTTATTAACGGAGCCGAATAAGGCGAAAGATTTCATATTCCACAGTTTCAACGGCGTGCGGCTCGACGGCTCGAACGCTACGATAATCGCGAAGGACGGCAGGTTCATCGCCGACCGCAACAGGATAAGCCGCGTTTGGATGGACCACGGGATATGGCCGTACCTAACCACGCGCCTATACGTACGGAAGACCGGCGATGCGGGCTTCATGCTTAAGGAGGCCGAATATTTCCGCGACCACCAGCTTAAGCGCGCGAAGGAGATAGACAAGGCCTTCGCCCAGGCCGATTTCATACAGCGCGACAGTTCCGGGAAGATATATAAGGGAAGCGTGCTCGAGCACCTGCTTATCCAGAACCTCGTGCAGTTCTTCAATGTCGGCGAGCATAACGTGATACGCCTCGAGAACGCCGACTGGAACGACGGGCTCGACATGGCGTCGGACAGGGGCGAGAGCGTGACGTTCAGCTTCATGTACGCGCATAACCTCTGGGACATATGCTCGGTCCTCAAGAAGATGAACGAGAAGCATGAGAAGGTAAAGGTGTTAGTGGAACTCCTTCCGCTGCTCGACAGCATGAGCACGGCGGTAGATTACGGCGATCACAGGCAGAAACAGAAGCGGCTCGATGAATATATGGAGTCGGTGAAGGAGATAAGCGGGCAGAAGGTGGAGATCGATATTGCCGACCTGATTAAAGACCTCCAAAAGAAGGCGGACCATATGTTCGCGTGGCTCAGTGAAAAGGAATGGCTCCCGTCCGCGGGTTTCTTCAACGGATATTACGATAACAGGGGCCGCCGCGTTGAAGGACGGACTAAGGGCGGGGTAAGGATGAAGCTCCAGTCGCAGGTATTCGCGATAATGAGCGGCGGGGCCACGGACGAGCAGGTCATTAAGACGTGGGCGTCGATAAAGATGTACCTGAAGGACCGGAGGCTCGGGGGTTTCCGCCTCGGCACCGATTTCAAGTCGCTCTATATGGAGCTGGGCCGCGCGTTCGGGTTCGCCTACGGCGACAAGGAGAACGGCGCGTTCTTCAACCATATGGTCGTGATGCTCGCGAACGCCCTTTACAGGAGGGGTTTTAAAAAAGAGGGCAAAGAGGTCCTCGATTCGATATACAAGATGGCGACGAGCGACAGGGCGCAGATCTACCCGATGATACCGGAATATTTCAATAACGAGGGCCGCGGGCTTTACTTTTACCTTACGGGCTCCGCGAGCTGGTATATCTATACGCTTATCGAGGAAGTGCTGTGAAAAAGGAATATATAATATTCGCCTGCATCCTTGCCGTGCTGCTGATACTGGGCATCGCCGGTAAGTCGATCATACTCGGGGCCGCGCTGGACCGGCTGAAGGGTTTTTTCCCCGGATACGAGGTGAAGGTCGGGAATGCCGAGATAAAGAGCGTCGACCTGGTCTCGTTCGGCAATATCAGTATCGCCAAAGGCGACACCAATATATACAGGGTAAAAGAGCTGGATATACGGTTCACCCCGTTCACGTTCTTTAACAGGACGATACCGAAGGTATCCATGGACAGCTGCAGCATCTACATAAAATCCCCGAAAAGCAAATTAAAGGAACTCGTGCGGTTCCCGGAAGCGAAGGCGGGCGCGTTATTCATTGTGGACTCGCTGGAGATAAACGACCTGGTGCTGGATATACGCACAGCGGACGTCGATTTCGACGCGATCATCCGCGCGGACGCGTCCATAAAGAAGGACATATCGTACAGCGCCGTCATGAAGCTGAACAGCGTCAACCTCGGCCTCCTGGCGAAGAGCCTGGGAGCCTCTGAAAAAGTGGATATCAGCGGTTCCATGAGCGGCGAAATATCCATGAGCGGAAAGGACATGAGGATCGACGCGATAAAGGGCGAATTCGCCTCCGGCGAGCTCGGGGGCACCATAATCATAAAGGACGAGGAGTTCATTAATACGCTGGCGAAGCAGTCGAACCAGCCGGTCGAGATGATAAGGGACAGTTTCAAGCTCTATAAGTATACCAAGGGGACGCTATCGGTCTCGAAGGAAAAGGACGCCATATTGCTGCACCTTATGCTGGACGGGCCGAAGGGCAAGAGGGATATGACCATAGCGTTACACGGATCCTAAAGGAGGACGATATGAAGAACAGGATTTTGGCGGCGACAGCGATATTTTTGGCGTTATTGGGGGTGGGTTGCGCGTCGGTGCAGGTCAAGGCGCCGAAGGACCCGATAAAGGTCGACATAACGATGCGCCTGGATGTCTACCAGCACGTCGAGAAGGACATCAATACTATCGAGGATATCGTCTCGGGCAAGAGCGCCCCGAAATCGAAGGACGGCTCGAAACTGGACCTCTTTTTCACGGATGCTTACGCCGAGGAAGCCATCCCGGCGGATGTCGAGGCGGCGGCGATAGGCCGCAGGGACAGGAAAGCCGAGCTTGTGATGCATGAACAGGAAGGCCATATAGGCGAGAACAGGATGGGCATGGTCGAGGCAAGGTCACCGAAGGCGCCAGGCCAGCTGGTCAACGCCGAGAACGCCGACAGGATGGTCATTTATAAGTCGATATCGCAGAAGAACGGCGCCGCGCTGGAGAACGTCGAGAAGCTTTACGCAAAGCGCCTGCAGGAAGACGCTCCCGCGGGGACGCCGATAGAGGTAATGGACGCGGCGGGCGGCTACAGCTGGAAGATAAAATAATTGAAGATAGCGGTAAAGGTCAAGGCCGGCTCCAGCAGGGAGAAGGTCGAAAGGATCGACGGCGCGAATTACGCGGTATGGGTCAGGGCCAAGCCGACCGACGGCAAGGCGAACGAGGCGGTCATAAAGGCCCTCTCGAAGCATTTCGATACCGCGAAATCTAACATAACGCTGGTGACGGGCCACGCCTCAAAACAGAAGATATTCTCAATTGCTATTTAAACTCGTAATATTCGATATAGACGGCACGATAGTCGACGCCTACGGGGCGATAGAGAAGAGCATCAACTATACGCTCAAGAAGCTCGGGTATCCGAAGGCGAAGATGTCCGTCGTGAAGCGGATGATCGGCCACGGCGACAGGAACTTCGTCGATTGTTTCGTGGAAAAGAAGGACTCGGACGAAGGCCTAAGGCTTTACCGCGAGCACCACGAGAAGGCCCTCCTCAGGCATTCAAAAGTCATACCGGGCGCGAGGCAGCTGCTGCGGGGCCTAAAGAGGAAGGGCTATAAGCTCGCGATAGCGAGCAACAGGCCGCCCCGTTACAGCATGATACTTCTCAAGCACCTCGACCTGCTCAAATATTTCGACGCTATCGAATGCGCCAGGGACAAGAGCGAGAACAAGCCGAAGCCCTTTTTGATCCCCAGGATCCTTAAGAGGCTGAAGGTCGGCAAGGACGAGGCGCTTTATGTCGGCGACATGACCGTCGATGTGCATGCGGGGCATAACGCCGGGGTAAAGGTAGTGGCGGTCCTCGGCGGGTCCTCCTCGCACTCCGAACTGAGGAAGGCGGGCCCTTGCGGAATAACCCGCAAGATCTCCGGCCTGCTTCATGTGGCAAAAAAATGCCGAACAAGAACATACTGATAGTCGAGGACGACAGGAACATCTCCAAGCTCATCAAGTTCAACCTTGAGAAGGAGGGCTGCGACGCTTTTGCCGTCCCGAACGGCGAGGATGCCCTCGAACACCTGGAGAGGTTTTCCGCGGACCTCGTGATACTCGATATAATGCTCCCGAAGATGGACGGTTTCGAAGTCTGCCGCCTTATCAGGCAGGATCCCAAACTTAAAAACATCCCGATAATAATGCTTACCGCCAAGGGCGAGGAAGTCGACAGGGTCGTCGGCCTCGAGCTGGGCGCGGATGATTATATGGTAAAGCCGTTCAGCCCCCGCGAACTCGTATTAAGGGTAAAGGCTATCCTGCGGCGCGGAGGGGCGCCGGCCGCCGTAAAGGAAGTATTAAAGGCGGGGGGAATTGTCGTGGATTCAGCCGCGCATAAAGTGACGGCGGGAAAGAAGGATATAGAGCTCACTCCCATGGAATTCAAGCTGCTTAAGGCATTAATGGAACGCAGCGGCCGCGTCCAATCACGGGAGCAGCTTCTCACCGACGTCTGGGATATCGCCGCGGACGTTGACACCCGGACTATCGACACCCATATCAAAAGGCTGCGCGAGAAGCTGGGAAAGCCCGGCGACGCGATAAGTACGGTCAGGGGGCTCGGCTATAAGTTCAGGGAAGACGATGAGGATTAAACTCCACTGGAAGCTGACGATAATATTCTGCCTTTTCGGGGCGGTATCGCTCGCGGCATCCTATATGTACCTGAACCCCGGGCTCAAAGCATTCATGGAGAGGGATATCGAGGATAACCTCAGGAGAGAGCTTATCTTGAGCCGTGAGCTCCTGGAGCCGGGGCCCGGAGGCAAGCTCGACCTCAGGGATGCCGACGGCCTCGCGGACAGGATGGGTTCCTCATCCGGGCTGAGGGTAACGATAATCGCCCTGGACGGTACGGTCCTCGGGGATTCCGATATCGAAAGCGGGGACCTCCCCGGGATCGAGAACCATCTCGACAGGCCGGAGGTACGGCAGGCGCTGAAGGCGGGTTTCGGCCACAGCCGGAGGTTCAGCTATACCCTGAAGAAATACATGATGTACAGCGCTGTGGTCATCGGCAAGAAGGCCCCCGCCGCCATATTGCGCTTTACAATGCCGGTCTCTTCCATAGTAGAATTTGAAGCGAAGATGCAGAAGATACTTATAGCGGCGCTGGCCGTTGTTTTCCTGATCTCACTCGTGCTCAGCATCGCCGTCTCATCGGCCGTGACGCGGCCGATATCGCAGATATCCTCTACGGCGAGGGCGATCGCGGCGGGCAACCTTTCCGCAAGGGCGCTGGTATCTTCCGGTGATGAGATAGGGGACCTTGCCAGGACCCTGAATTACATGACCGGCGAGATAAAGGGCAAGATGGACAGGATAGCTTCCGGTGAGGCGAAGCTCGAGGCAGTCCTCTCCAGCATGGCCGAAGGCGTCATAGTGACCGACGAGAAAGGGACTATATTGATAGCGAACCCGTCGGCGAGGAAGATGTTTTTCATAGATACCGAGCCCGAAGGCAGGACGCCCCCGGAGGTCATACGCAATTCATCGGCGCAGGAGGTCTTTGACAGGATACTCCGGAAGGGCCAGAGGGCGGCCGTGGAAGAGATACAGCTCAACAAGCCCGAGGAGAGGTCCGTGAGGGTCAGCGCTGTTGCCGTGATGAAGGAAGGGGTGTTGGCGGGCGCGCTGCTCGTCTTTCATGATATTACCGAACTCCGGCGCCTCGAAAGGGTAAGGCAGGATTTTGTCGCGAACGTATCGCATGAACTTCGCACACCGTTATCGAGCATAAAGGGATATTCCGAAACGCTCATGGAAGGCGGCGTAAGGGACCCGAAGCAGCAGAAGGAGTTCCTCGATATAATATACCGCGAGAGCGGCCGTCTCGCGAAACTGATCGACGACCTGCTCGACCTGTCGAGGATAGAATCGGGCAAGATGGCGATGGTATTCATGCCTATAGATCTCCTGCCGGCCGTTAAACGCGCCTGCGCGATACTCGAAAAGCAGGCGGCCTCAAAATCGCTTAAGATAAACCTTGATATCCCCGCCGGCCTGCCGCGCATCCAGGCCGACGAAGGCAGCCTTTCGCAGGTCATGCTTAACCTGCTGGATAATGCGGTCAAATATACGCCCGAGAACGGGAATATATCGATATCGGCCGTTCCTGACGGGAATTTTATCCGTATCGACGTCTCGGATACGGGCGCCGGCATCCCCGAAGCGGATATCCCTAAGATATTCGAGAGATTTTACAGGGTCGATAAGGCCCGCTCGCGCGAGATGGGCGGCACGGGCCTCGGCCTCTCGATAGTCAAACATATAGTCCAGGCCCACGGCGGACAAGTGTCGGTGAGATCCGTAACGGGCCGCGGCTCAACATTCAGCTTTACCATTCCCAAAGCGTAAAAACCACGGTTTAGCCCTTCACTTTTGTTCACCAAATGTTCACAATTCCTCCCTTTTTCCGCCACATTCAAAATATATACTTCTCCTGAAAACAAAAAAAGGAGGAGATGCATGGTGAAGCGGGTACTGGCCTGTGTAATACTGGCGGCGGGTATGATCGGTTCTTGTGCTGACGGGTTTGCCGGCGAAGTCGATATCCTCGTCCAGAAACTCGTGGACAAGGGGATACTCACACCGGGAGACGCGCAGCAGATATTGACCGAGACGAAAGAGGAAGCGAAAAAGGAGCTCGCGAAGGGCGAAGCGGGGACAGCGCCTAAATGGGTGCAGGACATCAAGCTTAAGGGAGATTTCAGGTTAAGGTACCAGCACGACAGGGCCAAGCAGGCGGCCTCGACGGACAGCCAGCGCGACAGGGCGAGGATAAGGCTCAGGGTCGGCGCTGAGACCCGCCTCATAGACGAATTTAAGGTAGGCTTCGGTATCGCGACGGGCACGACGAGCGACCCTCGTTCCACGAACATGACCCTCGGGGATTCGTTCTCGTTCAAGGACATAATCCTGGATTACGCGTACGGCCAGTATGAACCCGACCTGTCGAAATATATGCAGCCGCTATCGCTCTCGTTAATAGGCGGCAAATTCCCGAACCCGATATGGGAGCCGGTAGACATGCTCTGGGATACGGATATAAGGCCCGAGGGCGTGATGGCCAACCTCGGTTACAAGGTTGACAATAACCTCGACTTCTTCATGAACAACGGATTCTTTGTCCTGGACGAAAGCTCTTCGGACAAAGGCGACCCGATAATGTTCGTGGTCCAGCCGGGCGTGAACTGGAAGATAACCGATAACATCGAGTTCAAGGGAGCGGTAGACAACTACTTCTTCAACGGTGTAAAGGACCATGCCGCGCTCGATTATTCGGCGGGCACGAACACGGTAGCGAGGCTGCCCGACCAGAACAGCCGGACAGGCGCAGCCGTCTACTGGTACAACTATAACTCGATAGCCCCGAAGATGGAGATCGGGTTCATAGACCCGTTCAAGTTCGCGGGATTCGATACCGGGATACCCTACCTGTCGTTCTTCGGCGAATACGTGAATAACTGGGACCGCGGCTCGCAGGACAACGGATGGGCCCTCGGAAGCAGGATAGGCCACAAAAAGGTCGGCGATAAGGGGCAGTGGCAGCTGGCCTATAACTACAGGTTCCTCGAGAGGGACGCGTGGCTCGATATATTCCCGGATTCCGATTTCTACAGCGGGAAGACCAACGCTAAAGGCGATAACGTGATATTCCAGTACGGGTTAACAAAGAACTCCCTCATCAACCTCGAATACTATAATACGAGAGGCATGACCAGGCTCACAAAGAACCCGGAGTCATCGCGCCTGCCGGCGCAGGTCATCCAGGCCGACTGGATAGTGAAATTCTAAAAGAAAGGGGACATATAACATGAAAAAACTCAGGCTTTTGCGGGCGGCGGTATCTGCCGCTGCCTGTCTGCTGGTCGCCGCGGGAACGGTATCCGCGGCGGAAAAAGTGGTCCTGGAAGGGTCCACAACGGTCCTGCCGATAGCGCAGAAGACCGCCGAGGTATTCATGGATAAGAACAGCGATATCGATATCTCCGTAAGGGGAGGAGGCTCGGGAGTCGGGATCGCGTCGCTTCTCGACGGCTCCTGCGACATCGCCGACTCTTCGCGGGCAATGAAAGATACCGAATACGAGAAGGCGGCCGCGAAGAAGAAGGACCCGAAGCCGTGCGTGGTCGCGATGGACGGCATAGCGATAGTGGTCAATAATTCAAACAATATCGCCGCATTGACCAAAAAGCAGGTCAAGGACATATATACGGGAGCGATATCCGACTGGTCCGCGGTCGGAGGCCCCGCCGGAAAGATAGTGGTAGTATCGCGCGACAGTTCGAGCGGCACGTATGAGGCCTTCGGCGAGCTGGTCCTTAAGGGCGCGAAGGTCAGGCCTGACGCGCTTATGCAGGCCTCGAACCAGGCGATAGCTTCGATAGTCGCCAAGACGCCGAGCGGGATAGGTTACGTCGGGCTCGGTTATATAACGGATTCCGTCAAGGCCCTCGAAATAGACGGCGTAATGCCGGACAAAGGGACCGTGCTTTCCGGAAAATATCCGGTGTCGAGGCCGCTCTTCATGTATACGAACGGCAGCCCTAAAGGCGCCGTGAAGAAATACATCGATTTTGTGACGGGCCCCGAAGGGCAGAGGATAGTCGATGAAGAAGGTTTTGTGGCGTTAAAATAAGACTATGGCGCGGATAAAAGAGAAGGCCTACGAGTGGGTATTCACTGCGCTGGCCTTCTCGTCGCTCATTTTTCTGGTCGGGATAGTCATAGTCCTCTTCAAGGAGGGCTTCCCGATATTCAAGGCCGTCAAGGCCGGTGATTTCCTGTTTGGCCGGTTCTGGTATCCGACTTATGAGCCGCCGGAATTCGGGATATTTCCCCTGATACTCGCAAGCTTCTGGGTGACATTGGGCGCGTTGTTGGTATGTGTCCCGCTGGGCGTCGGCAGCGCGCTATACCTGAACGAGATGGCAAGTTTCAGGCAGAGGTCCGTGCTTAAGCCGATGGTCGAGATACTCGCGAGCATCCCGTCGGTCGTCTACGGGTTCTTCGGTATGATGATAGTCGCGCCGGTACTTCAGGACCTGCTGCATATACCGACGGGCCTATGCGCGTTCTCCGCGAGCCTTGTGCTCGGGATAATGGCGACGCCTACCGTATGCAGTATTGCCGAGGACGCGCTTAGCTATGTGCCGAAAAGTTTCAGGGAAGCCTCTTTTGCCGTAGGCGCTAACAGGTGGCAGACCCTTACGAAAGTGGTGATACCTGCGGCGGGATCGGGGATATCAACGGCCATAATACTCGGAATGAGCAGGGCGGTCGGCGAGACTATGACGGTGCTGATGGTGGCCGGAGGGTCTGCGGTCATACCGAAGAGCATCTTTGACCCGGTAAGGCCGATGACATCCGCTATAGCCGCCGAGATGGGGGAAGCGCCGATGGGCAGCATGCATTACCACTCGCTCTTCGCGATAGCGCTTATACTGTTCCTCATAACATTCGCCTTCAACATCGCAGCCGAGATCATAAGCCGCAGGTTCAGGATAAAACTGGGGCATAGCGGATGAGAACGAAAGATATATCGCAGAAGATAGGGTTCGCGGCGCTCTTCATGTGCATGCTCGTGACCCTTTTCTTCCTCGGGGCGATAATATATTTTATCGCGGCGAGGGGCATAAAGGTAATATCCTGGGAGTTCCTGACACAGGTGCCGAAGGCCGGGATGACGCAGGGAGGGGTGGCCCCGGCCATAGTGGGGACACTATATATAACTCTAGGTGCGATAGCCGTATCATTGCCTCTCGGGCTGGCATGCGCGATATACCTTTGCGAGTATTCCCCCAAGGGGATATTTGTGAACATAATACGGATGAGCATAAACAACCTTGCCGGCGTGCCGTCCGTCGTCTTCGGGTTGTTCGGGCTGGCGGTATTCGTGAAATTTTTCAAGTTCGGCGTTTCGATCCTTTCCGGGAGCCTCACATTGGGGATACTCGCGCTTCCGGTCGTGATATCCGCTACACAGGAGGCCCTGACGGCTGTGCCGCTATCGCTCAGGGAGGCATCGCTGGCGCTCGGCGCTACGAAGTGGGAGACGATAAAGAAGATAGTTCTGCCGACCGCGCTGCCGGGGATACTGACAGGCATAATATTGAGCATAGGAAGGGTCGCCGGAGAGACTGCGCCGATATTGTTTACGGCCGCGACCTTTTATACGAGAAGATACCCGGATTCGGTCTTTTCCGAGGTCATGGCGCTGCCGTACCATATCTACGCGCTGATGACCGAAGGCGCGCATCCCAAGGAACAGACCGCGATCGCGTACGGCTGCGCGCTGATACTGCTCGTGCTGGTGCTTGCGATCTCGGGAGCCGCGATATTTATACGACAAAGGCAAAGGATACGGAATGCATAACAATATAAAGATGAAAGCGGAGAATGTGGACTTCTTCTACGGCCCGCGGCAGGCGCTCAAGGACATAAACCTCGATATCTGCGAGAAGCGCGTTACCGCGATAATAGGGCCTTCGGGATGCGGAAAGTCCACGTTCATAAGGCTGCTGAACCGCATGAACGAGCTGATACCTAACACGAGCCTTAAGGGCAGGATACTGCTTGACGGAGAGGATATCTTCGGGCAGCAGGTCGACGCGGTCGGGATAAGAAGGCGCGTCGGCATGGTATTCCAGAAACCGAACCCTTTCCCGAAGAGCATATTCGAGAATGTCAGCTACGGGCTTCACGTAAACGGCGTCAAGGACAAGAAACTGATAGAAAAGAAAGTGGTATCTTCCCTCGAGAAGGCCGCGTTGTGGGACGATATAAAGGACAGGCTGCACGAAAGCGCGCTCAAATTGTCCGGCGGCCAGCAGCAGCGGTTATGCATCGCGAGGTGCCTGGCTGTCGAGCCGGAAGTCCTGCTCTTCGATGAGCCCTGCGCCAGCCTCGACCCGATATCGACCGGCAAGATCGAGGAACTGATAATGGAGCTGAAAAAGTATTATACTATAGTCATAGTCACGCATAATATGCAGCAGGCCGCGCGCATCTCGGACCATACGGCGTTCTTCCTGCTCGGCGAGCTCATAGAGATGGGCAAGACCCAGGATATATTCACCGCGCCGAAGGACAAGAGGACGGAGGACTACATTACAGGGAGGTTTGGCTGATGGAAAGGCATTTTGACGAAGAGCTTAAAGGCTTAAATTCCGAGATATTGAGGATGGGAAGCCTCACGGAGGAGGCGATAGTCGATTCGGTAAAGGCCCTGAAGGAGCAGAGCAGGGAGATGGCCGCAAACGTGATAAATTCCGACAGGAAGATAGACAGCCTGGAGCTCGAGATCGAAGAGAAGTGCCTTACTCTTATGGCCCTGCACCAGCCGGCGGCCGTCGACCTTAGGTTTTTGACGGCGGCGATGAAGCTTAATAATGAACTTGAAAGGATTGCCGACCTTGCCGTGGATATCGCGCAGAGGGTCCTCGAGATCGTGGACAAGCCGCTGCTTAAGCCGCTGGTCGATATCCCCAAGTTATGCGTGATAGCGCAGACGATGGTGAAGGAATCGATAGACGCTTTCGTGAACAGGGACATAGCGCTCGCGAAAAAAGTTGTCCTTTCCGACGCCGAGGCGGATAAATTGAGGAATTTCGTGCAGGATGAGCTGGTCAGCGAATACATATCAAAGGACGCGAGCACCGCGACAAGGGCCGTCCCGTTGCTTCTCATAGCCCGCCACCTCGAGCGCATCTGCGACCACGCCACCAATATCGCAGAAGACGTGATATATATGGTCGAGGCGAAGGTCGTAAAGCACCATCCCGAAGAGCTATAACAGGGACACTTCTCCGATTGGCTCAAGAACCGTCCCTATTTTTCCTATTTTTCTATTAACAAGAAGAACATCCGCAGGAACAGCTGGCGACGGGAGTAACGCCGGACTTCATAAGATTGTCTATCGGCATCGAGCACATTGATGATATAATTGACGATATAAAACAGGCGCTAGAAAAGTCATGACCAATATAAGGAGACGATAAGATGGCCACCAGGGTGTTTGACGATATAACCAAGACCATAGGCAACACGCCGCTGGTCAGGATAAACAGGATGTCGAGGGGGAGCGGCGCGGCGATACTCGCCAAGCTGGAGTCTTTTAACCCGCTCTCGAGCATCAAGGACAGGGTGGGCGCGGCGATGATAGAGGCCGCCGAAGAGAAAGGGCTGATCGACGAAGGCAGCGTGATAATAGAACCTACGAGCGGCAACACCGGCGTCGCGCTGGCGTTCGTGTGCGCCTCGAAGGGCTACCGGCTTATACTCACGATGCCCGAGACTATGAGCGTCGAGAGAAGGCAGCTTCTGAAGATACTCGGCGCGGAGATAGTCCTGACCGAAGGCGCGAAAGGCATGAAGGGCGCGATAGATAAGTCTAAGGAGCTGGCGAAACAGACGCCGAAGAGTTATATACCTGACCAGTTCGCGAACCCCGAGAATCCCGGGATACACAGGAGGACGACCGCGGAAGAGATATGGAAGGACACCGGCGGGAAAGTGGATATCCTGGTCGCGGGCGTCGGCACCGGCGGTACTCTTACCGGTGTCGGGGAAGTCCTGAAGAAGCGAAACCCCGGAGTAAGGATCATTGCGGTCGAGCCGAAGGACAGCCCGGTGCTGTCGGGCGGGAAACCCGGGGCCCACAGGCTGCAGGGGATAGGCGCGGGTTTCGTTCCCGGGGTATTGAATACGAAGATAATCGATGAGATAATACAAGTCGCTTCGGAGGACGCCGGCGCCGTATCGCGCCGCCTCGCTAAGGAGGAAGGCATCCTCGCCGGCATTTCCTGCGGCGCGGCGATGTGGGCGGCCCTCGAGGTCGCGAAACGCCCGGAGTCCGCGGGGAAGACGATAGTCGTCATCCTTCCCGACACGGGAGAACGCTATCTTTCCACATGGTTATTCCAGGAGTGAGCAGATGAAACGTAAAGTATACCTTGACCATAACGCCACGACTCCGCTGCATCCGGAGGTCAAGAAGTCTATGACCGACGCGATGGAAGCGTTCGGCAACCCGTCGAGCATGCACAGCTTCGGCAGGCAGGCGCACCGCCTTATCGATGACGCGAGGGAGAAGATCTCGTCGTTCATAGGCGGCAGGCCCGAGGATATCGTCTTTGTCGGAAGCGGTTCCGAGGCGAACAATACCGTTTTCAACCTCCTCTCCTGCACGGCGAAGCGCTGCGAAGCCCCCCATACGAAAAGGCGCCAGGTCATAACCTCGCAGATAGAGCACCCGTGCATCCTTGAAGCCGCGGGCTGCCTGGGCGAGAGGGGCATAGAGGTGATCTATCTTCCCGTAGACAAATACGGCAAGATAGACATAGCGAAATACGAGGAATTCATATCCGAAAAGACCGCCCTCGTCTCGGTCATGATGGCGAACAACGAGATAGGGACGATACAGGATATAAAGAAGATAGGGAGCATCGCCCATAAGCACGGGGCGATGCTGCACACGGACGCGATACAGGCGGTCGGCAAGATCCCCGTTGACGTCAGGGACCTTGCCGTCGATTATCTCTCATTATCGGCGCATAAGATATACGGGCCGAAGGGCGTCGGCGCGCTTTATGTGTCGCCGGGGGTCCCGTTCTGCCCGTTCATACGCGGCGGCCACCAGGAGAGGGGCCGGCGCGCCGGGACGGAGAATACAGTCGGTATCGCAGGTTTCGGGAAGGCCATCGAGATGCGCGCGAAAGAGATGGACGGCGAGAGCAAGAAATTGCTTTCACTTAAGTCGCGCCTTAAGGCCGGCATCGAAAAGAACATAAAGGACATTAAATTCAACGGCCACCCGTCCGATTGCCTTCCGGGCACCCTGAACGTATCGTTCGACGCAGCCGAGGGCGAGGCGATACTGTTGTATCTCGACCTCGAGGGCGTCGCGGTTTCCACCGGCTCTGCCTGCGCTTCCGGCTCGCTCGACCCGTCGCACGTCCTTATAGCGACAGGCCTCCTCGCGGAGCAGGCCCACGGCTCGATAAGGATAAGCATCGGCCGCGACAACACGGAAGAGGAGATGGACTATACGGCGGAAAAGCTTGCGGTTGTCATAGATAAGATAAGGAACATGTCTACCGTCGGAAGAGGTGCCCATGGAAAAAAAGCCTGAGTGGGCCTATTCCGATAAGGTTAAGGACCATTTCGAGAACCCGCGCAATGTGCTCAATGACGAAGGAGCGTATAATGCGGACGGCAGGGGCATCGTCGGCAACATCAAATGCGGCGACGAGATGATAGTCGCGATAAAGGTCGATAAGGCCAAGGGCATCATCACCGATTGCAGGTGGAAGACCTACGGATGCGCGAGCGCGATCGCAAGCACGTCTATGTTATCCGAGATGGCGAAAGGCAAGACCCTCGAAGAGGCCTATAAGATAACCGCCAAGGATATCGTTGATGAGCTGGGCGGCCTGCCCGGCCATAAGATCCATTGCTCAGTCCTCGGGCATGACGGGTTGCGCGCCGCGATAGACGATTATTACAGGCGGAACGGCATAAACAGGACACCTTAGGAGGATAAAATGGGAAAGATCCCCGCCGAGATCGTGAAGTTCCTGCACGCGCAGCATTTTACGGTCGTCTCCACGATAGGCGAAGACGGCCTGCCGCATAATTCCTGCAAGGGCATCGTCAACATCGATGATGACGGCACCGTTTACCTCCTGGACCTCTATAAGGGGCAGACGCACGATAACCTCGAGAAGAACCCCGCGATGAGCGTGAGCGTGGTGGACGAGCACCGTTTCAGGGGATACTGCCTCAAGGGCACCGCGAAGCTGATCACCGAAGACCTGTTGAAGCCCCGCATAATAAAGGCGTGGGAGGACAAGATAACGGCCAGGATAACCCACAGGCTCATCAAGAACCTGAAAGGCGAGCACGGGCACGACAGCCATCCCGAAGCCCGGCTTCCGAAGCCGAAGTACCTGATAGCCATGAAGGTCAGGGAGATAGTCGACCTGACGCCGCCCCCGCTCAGATAGATGGACAAATCCCCCTAAAGACGTTAAAATAGCCGTTGATGACAGACCATATTATCCTGTGGCTTAAGGGCCTCCCCAGGGACTACATAGTATTGATAACCGCGGCGCTTCCCGTCTCGGAATTGAGGGGGGCGATACCGCTCGCCCTGTCCTTCGGCATGACTATGCAGAAAGCATTCCTGCTGTCGGTCGCAGGCAATTTTATTCCCGTCATCCCGGTCCTGTTCCTGCTTGAGCCTGTTTCGAATTGGCTCGGGAGGTTCAGGATATTTGCCCGGTTTTTCGACTGGTTGTTTACGCGGACACGCAAGAAAGCGGACACGATACAGAAATATGAGATGCTCGGGCTCGCGATATTCGTCGCGATTCCGCTCCCGATGACCGGCGCATGGTCCGGCGCGATAGCGGCGTCCCTTTTGAAGATAAAATTCAGGTATGCTGTGACGGGAATAATACTCGGGATACTCATGGCGGGCCTGGTAGTCTCGGCCCTTTGCGCTTTGGGGATCACGGGCTGGCAGGCTGTGACAAATTAACGCGGAAAGGCGATCCGGATGAGTCTTATAATCCTGGTTATCTCTTCAGGGGCCCTGCTCTTAATGGGCTATATTTTTTACGGCAGGTTCCTTAGCAAACTCCTGCAGTTGAATCCGGACGCGAAGACGCCGGCCGTAGTGCAGAGGGACGACGTCGACTACGTCCCGACAAATAAGTTCTACCTGCTCGGCCAGCACTTCTCGGCCATAGCGGCGGCGGGGCCGATCGTCGGGCCGATACTCGCCGGGATGTGGTTCGGCTGGGTCCCGACGGTCATATGGATAATCGTCGGGGGCATATTCATCGGCGGCGTCCACGACCTGTTCACGCTCGTCGCGTCGATACGCCACCACGGGCGCTCCATAGCCGAGGTAATCAAGGAATACAAGAGCAAGAAGGCGTTCATAATATTCCTGGTGTTCCTCTGGATATCCATCATCTACATCATAACCGCGTTCACCGATATGACCGCCGGCACGTTCGCCGACCCTGCAAGGGGGGCCGGGGTGGCGTCGTCTTCCATGATGTACCTGCTTCTCGCGCTCATAATGGGCATATTGATAAGGCTTTTCAAGCCGCCGCTCGCTGCGGTTACGCTGATATTCATGCCCCTGGTCCTGGTCTGCATCTGGCTCGGGCCGAAGTTCCCGTTGCATATGCCGCTGCTCTTCGGCCTGGACCTGCGCACGACATGGGATATACTGCTGCTCGCATATTGTTTCATCGCGGCGGTCATACCGGTCTGGCTGCTGCTGCAGCCGCGCGGATACCTCGGAGGTTTCTTCCTGACGTTGACCGCGGGCGCGAGCCTCCTCGGAATAATCGTGGGGCATTTCACGCAGAAACTTGTGATAATCTATCCCGCTTTCGTCGGATGGGTAAACCCGGGCGGCCTGCCGCTCTTCCCGCTGCTTTTCACGACCGTCGCTTGCGGCGCATGTTCGGGTTTCCACGCGCTCGTCTCATCGGGCACCACGTCTAAACAGGTGGCCAGGGAGACGGACGCGAAGGCAATAGGGTACGGCGGCATGCTTTTGGAAAGCGTTGTCGCGATCACGGCCCTCGGGACGCTGCTGCTCCTCACTAAGACGCAGGCGCAGGGGCTCGGAAGCCCGGACCAGATATACGCGAACGGCATAGCGACGTTTTTGAACAGCCTCGGGATAGACAGGGAGTTCGCGCTGACCTTTGCGCTGCTCGCGTTCGCGACCTTCGTTTACGACACGCTCGACGTGGCCACGAGGCTCGGGCGCTACATATTCCAGGAACTCACTAATATCCGCGGAAGGGTAAGCCTGTTCGTGTCGGCGTTCGCGACATTGCTTCTGCCGGCGTTTTTTGTCACGAGCAAGATGACCGACGCGCAGGGCAGGATCATCCCGGCCTGGTCCCTTTTCTGGACGGTCTTCGGCTCTAGCAACCAGCTGTTGGCCGCGATGGTGCTGCTCGGGCTCAGCGTGTGGCTCTTCAGGCGCAGGAAGAATTACGCGGTCACCCTGATGCCGGCGATATTCATGACGTTCGTCTCGTTGACGTCGCTGGCGCTGGTGACGAAACCCTGGATAGCCAAGCATATCGCCGATAAAAGGTTCTGGCCGGAACCCCTCGTGATCACCTGTTTGATACTTTTCGTTCTGTCGTTACTGTTGATCATAGAGGACATAACCATATTCTCGAAAGGTAATAAGGATGAACACGAAAAGACCGGCTCCTGATTTCCATGAGATAGCCGTAGTCGGCGGCGGGCCCGCGGGCATCATGGCCGCCATACGCGCGGCGCAGCTTGGCAAGGACGTGGTCCTGCTGGAAAGGAACAGCTCCATCGGCCGCAAGATAATGATAACAGGGAAGGGCAGGTGCAACCTGACGAATTCCGCCGATATGGACGAGTTCATGTCGAAATTCGGAAAGAACGGGCAGTTCCTCAGGTCGGCGTTCTACGCGTTCTTCAACGAGGACCTCATGGATTTTTTCAGGAAGAACGGGCTGGGCGTGAAGGTCGAACGCCAGGGGAGGGTCTTCCCGTCGGATGACAGGTCCGCGTCCGTAGTGAAGGTGCTCGAAAAGTCGCTGAAGGAGAACAATGTCCCGGTCATGCTCGATGCGCGCGTTATGGGCATACTTAACGACTCCGGGATGTTCAGCCTCAAACTTGATAGCGGCGCGGAAGTGCTGGCGAAGAAGGTCATACTCGCCACGGGCGGCGCGTCCTACAAGGCGACCGGCTCCTCGGGAGACGGTTTCCATCTCGCGAAATTATTGGGGCATAAGTTCAATCCGCTCAGGCCGGGGCTTGTCCCGCTCAAGACGAGGGAGAAATTTGCCGCGGAGATGATGGGACTGACCCTTAAGAACATAAAAGTGGCGTTCGAGAGCGAAGGCAAGAAGATAGTATCCGAGGTCGGCGAACTGTTGTTTACGCACTTCGGGGTTTCCGGCCCGCTCGTGCTTGACCTGAGCGCGCAGGTGGTAGCGCTTCTCGACGGCAAGAAGCCCGTTTATATCTCCATCGACCTGAAGCCCGGCCTGACCGCGGAGCAGGTCGATAACAGGATACTGCGCGATATCGGGGAGCACGGCAGCATAAGCATAAAGACACTGTTGAAGGAGATGCTGCCGGTCAAGATGGTCCCGGTCTTCGCAAAGCTCCTGAAGCTCGATACGGCAAAGAGGATAAACCAGCTTACCGCGGCCGAAAGGCGCGGGATAGCCGGCCTGATGAAATCATTCGTTCTGACGATAACCGAACCGCTGCCGCTTGAGGAAGCGATGGTGACCTGCGGCGGCATACCGGTAAAGGACATAGACCCGAGGACGATGGGTTCGCGGATAGTGCCCGGATTATATTTCGCGGGGGAGATAATAGACGCGTCGGCGGCGAGCGGCGGGTATAACCTGCAGCAGGCTTTCTCGACCGGATACCTGGCCGGGGAGAGCGCCGCAAATGCGTAAGATAATCCTCGCTTCGCAGTCGAAGCAAAGACAGCGGCTGCTCAACCAGATAGGCCTCAAATTCGTGACCGCGAAGTCGGACGCCAAGGAGGATATGAGGCTCAAAGGCAGCTGCGCGAAGCTTGTGATGTCGAACGCGCTGAAGAAAGCCGAGGACGTCGCGAAGAGATACGGCTCGGGCGTCGTCATCGCGGCGGATACGGTAGTCCTCTCCGGCAGGAAGATAATCGGGAAGCCGAAGGACCTCGCCGATGCCTTCAGGACGCTGAAACTGATCTCCCGAAAGCCGCAATGGGTTTATACCGGGATGGCGGTAATAGATATCGACAATAAGAAGGTCCTTACGGACTACGAGAAGACGAAGATATACATGTACCGCCTTAGCGACAGGCAGATAAGGAATTATTTCAGGAAGGTCTCGCCTATGGACAAGGCGGGCAGTTTCGACATACAGGGCCTCGGCAGCATATTCATAAACAGGATAGAGGGGTGCTTCAATAATGTCATCGGTTTGCCGTTGGCGAAGCTCGCTAAGATGCTCAGGAGGATAGGCATAGACCTGTTTTCATAAGATATGGATGACGCGAAGAAGGCATACGGCGGATATTATAAGGGGCTCGATACCGCGATAGGCGGCGACGGGAGGTTCCGTTGGGTCAGCGAATTCCTGCTGAAGGATATCGCGGGCAAGGCGGTGCTCGACGTCGGCTGCGGCGAGGGTTCGCTGCTGCGCATGCTCAAGGAGAAGGGCAACAGCGTATACGGCATAGACGCGTCGGAGAGCGGGAAGAAGTCCTGCGAGGAAAAGGGCGTCGAATGCGCGGTCGTAGACACCAGCTCCGAGAAGTTCCCGCTGAAGGACGACAGTTTCGATGTCGTGCTCTGCCTCGAGACGCTCGAGCACCTCGAGAACCCGCACCACTGCGTCTGGGAGATGAAGAGGGTGCTGAAGGAGGGCGGGCTGTTCATCGCGAGCATCCCCGGCCCGAAGGTCTGCCACCCCTATATCTATCCCGGATTGTTCGGGATCAAGAATTTCAGGGAATTCCTGTGGGCCAACGGTTTCAAGATACTGAAGGTGAAGGGATGGGGCCAGTCCCCGGCATTCATCAAGATGAATAAGTGGCTGCAGAAACAGGACAGCGATATCGCGCGCAATACCGCCGAGGTCCTGCATTATATCGGCAGGAAGAGGAACATGCTGATGAGGAAACACGCCGGGACCCCGCTGAACTTCAGCCATTGCGTCAATTTCGTATGTGTCAACAGGAAGCAGGATAAGACGCTTGCGCAGCGCATCGCCGAAGAAACCCATCCCGGCAGTACTAGCAGGGACGGTTCTTGAGCTAAAGCCAGAACCGTCCCTTTTTTTGTCTTTACAACCATAAATAATTATGGTATATAGTCACACATGGAAGAATTGACCTTAAAGCAGGCTAGCATACTGGATTTTATAAGGGAGAGGAAGTTCCGGGCGGGCATCACGCCTACCCTCGAAGAGATAAGGGGGCATTTCCGCCTGAAGGCGATAGGGACCGTCCAGGACCACCTTCATGCGATAGAGGCGAAGGGATATATAAAGCGCTCGAGGAAATCCCGTTCCATAGAGATAGCGGGCCTCGAGGCCCGCGGCATAGTCGATGTGCCGGTAGTGGGGCGGATAGCCGCGGGAAAACCGCTGCTGGCTGCCGAGAACCTCGAAGACCGGGTCTGCGTAGACAGGGCATGGGTAAGGACGGACGGCCCGGGACAGGTATTCGCGCTGAAGGTCAAAGGCGAGAGCATGTCCGGCGCCGGCATAAACGACGGCGATATCGCTATAATAAAAAAGCAGCCTTCCGCGGAAAACGGCGAGATAGCCGCGGTAATGATAGACGGCGAGGCGACCCTGAAGAGGTTCCGCAAAGAAGATGGCCGCATAACGCTCAAGCCGGAGAATCCCGCCTTCAAACCGCTCTACATCGAAAAGTCACGCCAGGCGTCGATATTGGGGAAATTAATAGGAATATACCGCAAATATTAGGTGGCCGCATGTTCAATCCTAACGCGCGATGGGACAGGAAGCTGCCCCGCGACGATAATCCCGATGAAAAGATCCCCGTTGAGGCGTCCTTCAGCAACGGTTCGGTCGCGCCGCGCAGTTTCCGCTACGCCGGCTCGGTCCACGAGGTAAAAGAGATAACGTTCCGATGGAGGGAGCGCGCCGGGGCGGAGCAATTTTATTATTTCAACGTGACGGACGGCGTCGACGTATATAAGATATATTTCGGCGACAAGAGCCTCATCTGGAGGATATCGAGGGTTGAATAGGACGATAATGCATATAGACATGGACGCGTTCTTCGCCTCGATAGAGCAGGCGTCCGACCCGCGCCTTCGCGGCAAGCCCGTAATAGTCGGGGGCAGGGCGGACAAACAGAGGACCGTCGTATGCGCGGCCTCGTACGAGGCTAAGCGCCTTGGCATAGATTCCGCGATGAGCTGCGCCGAGGCATTCAGGATATGCCCGCAGGCGGAATTCGTGGCCGCCGATACCGCGAAATATATATTCACGTCCCGCGCGATATTCGATATGCTCAAACCCTACAGCCCGCACGTCGAGCAGGCCTCTGTCGACGAGTTCTGCCTTGACATGACGGATACGGAAAAGTTCCTGGGCCCGGCCGAAGAGGTCGCGCGCGGGATAAAAAGCCGCATAAGGTCGGAATTCGGCATAACGGCTTCCGTTGGCATATCGGAGAACAGGCTCTTCGCTAAGATAGCCTCAAAATTAAAAAAGCCCGACGGGCTCTTCGTGCTGGATAAGGAGGATATAGCGTCCACGCTTAAGGATATGCCGGTAGAGAAGATAACCGGCATAGGCAGCAGCCTGAAGCGGACGCTCAACGGTTTCGGGATATTCATCTATTCCGACATGGCCCGGTTCGGCAGGGAATTTTATTTCAACGAGTTCGGTAAGCTCGGGCTTTGGCTCTACGGCGTATCGCGCGGGGAGGACGGCGGATTCGTGCCTTCATGGCACGGGGAAGAGGCCCCTCCGAAGTCGGTAGGCCATTCGTACACGCTCCCTTATAACGCGCATAACCCGGAACTTATAAGGGCATGGCTCAGGCTATTATGCGAGATGGTCGCCTCCCGGCTGCGCGCGCTCGAGCTCGAGGGCAGGTGCCTGCACGTATTCCTGAGGCGGCCGGACCTGGTTTTCGTATCGAAGCAGAAGAGGTTCCAGGTGCCTACGGCCGACGGGGCGGAAATATTCATGCGGGCCATGGCGGTGATCAATGACCGCCTGCCTCGCGGATTGGAGAAGTTCCGGATGCGCGCGCTCGGGGTAAGCGCCTCAATGCTTACGCCTGCCGGCGGCAGCTGCCTTTTCGAGTCCGAGAGGAAGAGGATGGACCTGATAAGGTCGATCGACGGGATAAACGGCAAGTACGGGGAATGGACGGTCTATCCGGCGGGGGTGAACGGGATCCGGCCTACATGAGCGAGCCGGAAAGGTTCCTCAGGACGTGCACGGCCTCTTCTACTATAGCGGGGTCAAACTGGGTCCCGGAACATTTCTCTATCTCGTCGCAGGCGGTCTCCTTGGACATCGCCTTGCGGTATGTCCTCGTAGACGTCATCGCGTCGAAGGCGTCAGCGATGGATATGATCTTCGTGCCGAGGGGTATCTGGTCGCCCTTGAGGCCTATCGGGTAACCCCTGCCGTCGAAACGTTCGTGGTCCGAGCTGGCTATAAGGGCCACATCCTTAAAATCGGTTATCGTCTCGAGCAGTTCGCGCGTATAGACCGCGTGTAATTTTACGGTCTCGAATTCCTCGGGCGTAAGCTTCCCGGGCTTGTTTATGAGGCTCCTCGCTATCCCGAGCTTGCCGACATCGTGCAGCAAAGCCGACCATTTTGTCTTCGTGATATCGTCATGCGAGAGGTTCATGGCCAGCGCGATAAGCATCGAGTAGACCGAGACCCTCTTGGAATGGCCGATCATGGACGGGTGTTTCGTGTCGATCAGCTGGGAGAAGACCTCGCAGGCGATGCCGACGGCATCGACGCTCGCGGGTATATCCACCTGGCCGGTCTCGGCCCTTACCCTCTTGAATATGTCGGAGATCTTATCCTTTTCCGTGACCTCGTCCAGCATCTTCCCGTTCTTCAGTATATCCAGGACGGAATCCACCATCCCCGCCGACGCGCGCTCGTTCCTCCAGGATGACATCGCTTTTTCGACGTCGACCATGCCGCGTATGGACTCATCCCTTAACAGCAGGTCGAGCTGGTCGGCGATCTGTATGATCTGCGCGCCGAGCGGTATCTCGCCGCGCTGCCTGCCGAGGGGGTAACCCTTGCCGTTGTACCACTCGTGATGGTTGAGTATCAGTTTCGCTATAGTCGAGAGGTTCGGTATCTGGCTGGTCAGTTCGGCGCCGATTATCGTATGGGACAATATTATCGGGTTCTGCCGCGGGTCTTCGTGCGTGAAGAGGTAATGGGTTATATGCTCCGGCAAGGCCAGGTAGCCTATGTCGTGGAGAAGAGAGGCGTAAAAAATATCTTTTCTCTCTGCGGGTGCGATCGCCTTGGCGAATTCGGACGAGAAGATGCCGACGCGCCATGAGTGGTAGAGGTTGGTGCCTTCGCTCATCACGTCGAGCACGTAGGCGATAGCGGAGACCAGCTCATTTATCGTTCTGGTAGTATTTATCTCCATGCTCGTAATAAATTAGCACATAAGTTTTGCATTGTCAATCCGGCTCTTCAGGCGGTATAATCATCTGCGATGAGAGGAATAAATATCGTCTATGAGGATGACCGCGTGATGGTCGTCGAGAAACCCGCGGGGATGCTCGTGGTTCCGGCGCCCGGCAGTAACCACAATACGCTTACGGACCTGTTGAATAAAGAGCGGGTTGGCCCGGCAGTTCATCCGTGCCATAGAATTGACATGGATACGTCCGGGCTGATACTATATGCGAAGGGAAAGGGCACCCAGGAGGCGCTGATGGAAGATTTCAAGCAGCGCCGCGTGAAGAAGTCGTATATCGCGTTCGTGAACGGCCGCATCGGGAATAAGGAGGGCGCGATCGAGCGCCCCATCGAGGGAAAGAGGGCCGTCACGAAATACAGGCTTACGGAGCAGAGGAAGGATTTCGCGGTCCTCGATGTCGAGCCCGTAACGGGCCGCACGAACCAGATAAGGATACACCTAAAGGCCGTAGGCCATCCGCTGGTAGGCGAGAGGAAGTTCGCGTTTGCGAAGGATTTCAAGCTAAAGTTCCGGCGTGCCGCGCTCCATTCGCATAAGATAGGGTTTTCGCACCCGGGTACGGGCGAGGCGATGTCGTTCGTCTCTCCGATGCCGGATGACATGAAGAAGTTCCTCGAAGAAAACAAGTGAAAGGAGGTCGGAGATGAGAAGGGCATTTGCATTTGTGATGGTAGTGGTGTTTTTTGCGTCGATGTCGGCCGCGAACCCGAAGGCTTACGCCGACAAATGGGAAGACCTGATAACTGAGTCGGGGAAAGTCCTAGGCGAAGTCAACTCCATGCCGGATACCGGGATCCCGTCCGACATGTTCAAGAAATGCAGGGCGATAGCGATATTCCCGTCTACGGTCGGCGGCGGCTTCATATTCGGCGCGAAATACGGCCAGGGCGTCGTGCTTTACAGGGATGACAAGGGTGTCTGGAGTCCCCCAGCCGTGTTTAATATAGGAGGGGGAAGCTTCGGCTGGCAGATAGGCGGCCAGGCGACGGACCTCATACTGGTCATGATGAATGACCGCGGCGTGGACGGTTTCCTCGCGAGCAAATTCACGTTGGGAGCCGACGCTTCGGTCGCGGCGGGCCCCGTCGGTAGGGACACGCAGGCTTCGACCGACCTCCAGCTCAAGGGCGGCATATTCTCGTATTCGAGGTCGCGCGGAGCGTTTGCCGGCGTTAAGGTCGAGGGCAGCGGCATATCGCAAAACAAGGAAGGCAACAAGGCTTTGTACAAGCAGGACCTTTCCGCTAAGGAGATCCTGAAGGAAGGGAAAGCGAAGCCGACGGCCGCGGGCCAGGCGCTTATCAAGGATTTACAGAAATACAGCAAGTAAAATACAAGGGGACGGTTCTCCGATTGGCTCAAGGACCGTCCCTTTTTGCGTTCATATCACTTATTGTCATGGGGGGCGATTCCTGTTATAATCATCGTACGATGAAGTCCTACACGGAGTACCTATTTTTCAATACGGAGAAGCGTTACGATATCCTGAACATTACCCCTCAAGTCGAAAAGGCCATTGATAAGAGCGGGATAAAGGAAGGCCTCTGCCTTGTCAACGCGATGCATATCACGGCGAGCGTCTTCATAAACGATGACGAATCGGGCCTCCATAAGGATTTCCTGGACTGGGTGGAAAGGCTCGCCCCGTTCGGCAAGGATAAGTACAGGCATAACATGACCGGCGAGGATAACGGCGACGCGCACCTGAAAAGGACCATAATGGGCCGCGAGGTCGTCGTGGCCGTCACGAAAGGAAAGATGGATTTCGGGCCGTGGGAGCAGATATTCTACGGCGAGTTCGACGGCCGGAGGAAGAAGAGGGTCCTTGTGAAGGTCATAGGGGAGTGATATGAAGACGACGGCATCCGACGGGCTGTTTTTCCAGTGGCATATTACAGACGCGTGTAATTTCAGGTGCAGGCACTGCTACCAGCACGACTTTACGCATAATTCCGAGCTGGCGCTGCCGGAACTCATAAAAGTATATGAGAATATCGCCTCTTGCGCGGGAGGCAGGAAGATAAACCTGAACATAACAGGCGGGGAGCCGTTCCTGAGGAAGGACCTCTACGAGCTGCTGCGTTACCTCGACAAGCACCAGGATACCGGCGAGCTCATGTTGATAACCAACGCGAGCCTTATCGACGAAAAGGCGCTCGACGCCCTGGGCGGCGTGAAGAAACTTAAGGCGATCAAGATATCCCTCGACGGCGCGACCGAGAAGACGAACGACGCTATAAGGAGGCCGGGGGCTTTCAGGACCGCGCTCGAGAAGGTCAACCTGATACAGGAGAGGGCCGGCCTCGAGGTCATAATAATGCTTACGCTGATGCGATCGAACGCCTACGAAATACCCGCGATCTTCAACCTCTGCAGGGAACTGAGGGTGGACGGCCTTATGCTGGAGCGGTTTATCCCGCTCGGCCAGAGCGGCGCACTGAAATCCGAGGTGATCACGAAAGAGGACTGGAAGAGGACCGTAAAAGATATATGCGAATACCTGGAAGTCGACCTCGCCGAGAGCGAGATACTCCCCTGCAAGGCCTTCTGGGTGAAGTTCGAAGGCGATGACGCGCGGCTGCTTACCGCGGAATGCAACCTCGGCGATGACGCGTTCGCGATAATGCCGAACGGCGGCCTGCTTCCGTGCCGCAGGTTCGACCTCGTGCTCGGAAACCTGCTTAAGGACAAATTCACGGATATTGTGAAACGGAGCAGCGTGCTCCGCGATATAGCGGACAAGTCAAAACTTAAGGGCAAATGCCGCAATTGCCAGATTGACCGCTGCCGCGGGTGCAGGGCGATGGCTTACGCGGTGGATAAGGATTATTTGGCGGAGGATAACCTGTGCTGGCTATAAGGAAAATGAAGAAAGTCGGTAACAAGACCCGGATCATATGCACGCTCGGCCCCGCGAGCGCTTCACTGCCGGTCATAAGGAAGATGGGCGAGGCAGGCATGGGCGTGGCCCGCCTTAATTTCTCCCATTCTTCGTATAAGGACCAGGAAGCCAAGATAAAGATTATCAGGGAGATAAATAAGGGGCTCGGAAAGCCAATAAAAATACTGCAGGACCTCGAAGGATACAGGATAAGGATAGGAAAGCTTGACGGCGGCAGGCCGGTGGAGGTAAGGAAGCGCCAGAAGGTCATATTGACGAATCGCTGTGCCGTCGGAAGCGGCAACGTGGTGCCTTTCGATTATCACGGTTCCCTATGCGACATCAGGGGCGCGGAGTTCATATACATAGACGACGGCAATATCGCCTTGAAGGTGAAGAAGGTATGCAGGGACCGCGTAGAGGCGTCGGTCTGGGCCGGCGGCCTGATAAGGGAGAGGAAGGGCATCAATATGCCCGGCGCGAAGCTGAAGTTTTCGGGCCTGACGGCCAAGGACAAGAAGGATATCGCGTTCGGGATAAAACATAAGGTGGATTTCATCGCGCAGTCATTCGTCAGGAATGAGGAAGATATCATGCGGATCGTGAAACTCGTCAAGCCGCGCCTCCCGGATTGCAAAGTGGTCGCGAAGATAGAGAACCGCGACGGGATAAGGAACATAGACGAGATCCTCGCGGCCTGCGACGGCATCATGATAGCGAGGGGCGACATGGGCGTCTCGATGCCGATACAGCAGATACCGATAATCCAGAAGATAATAATCAAGAGATGCAACCGCGATGACAAGTTCGCCATCACGGCGACGCAGATGCTCGAGAGCATGACAGAGAGCCTGCGCCCGACGCGCGCCGAGGTCACCGATGTGGCCAACGCGATAATGGACGGCACGAATTACGTCATGCTCTCCGGAGAGACGGCCGTGGGCCGGCATCCGGTCGAGACCGTCAGGATGATGGAGGATATAATAGATTTCACCGAGGGATACCTCTACGGCAGGTTCCTGCCTTTAGGCAAATAGAAAAGGAAGGGATGCGCGATGCCACATTATGATTATGAGTGCCAGAAATGCAAGCACGTCTTCGAGATCTACCAATCGATGACCTCCGGGCACCTTAAGAAGTGCCCGAAATGCAAAGGCCCCCTGAAGAGGCTTATAGGCGGCGGGGCGGGGATAATATTCAAGGGCACCGGTTTCTACGAGACGGATTACAAGAAGAAATTAGGGCCGGAGCCCATGCCGAGGCCCGGAGCGAAGCCCTGCGAAAAGGCGGCATCAAGCTGCCCGGCGAACTGCAAGCACAAACATTGAGGTCCCGCAAGGGACATGAGGACTAGGGAAATGCGCGTAGCGATGTATTACGGCAACAAGGATGTACGTACCGAAGAGGCGCCCGTCCCCGAAATAGGCGCCGGCGAGATACTTGTCCGCGTCATGGCCAGCGGCATCTGCGGAAGCGACGTCATGGAATGGTACCGCAAGGACAGGGTCCCGCTCGTGCTCGGGCACGAGATAGCCGGCACCGTGGAGAAGGCAGGAGCAGGAGCCAAAGACTTGAGGCGTAACGATCGCGTAGCCGTATCTCACCACGTCCCGTGCGGAAGCTGCCGCTATTGCCTGAAAGGCCACGAGACCGCCTGCGAAACGCTGCGCAAGACGAATTTCTTCCCCGGCGGTTTCGCGGAGTTTGTCCGCGTCCCGGCGATAAATATCGAGAAAGGCGGCGTCTACCCTATCCCGGATAACGTATCCTTCGAGGACGCTACTTTTATCGAGCCGCTCGCGTGTGTGCTGAGGGGGCAGAGGATAGCGGGAGTAAAGAAGGGCGATACGGTCCTTGTAATCGGAAGCGGGATATCGGGCCTGCTGCATGTAAAATACGCGCGCGCGTCCGGCGCGGGCGTCATTGCCGCGACCGACCTGTCCAAATACCGCCTTGATGCCGCGAAACGCGCCGGTGCCGGGCACGTGTTCGATGCAGCGGAGTATTCACCGCAGAAGCTGAAAGAGATTAACGGCGGTTTTTTAGCGGACGTCGTGATAATATGCGCCGGGGCAGGCCCTGCCGTGCGGCAGGGGCTCGATTCCGTCGAGCGCGGCGGAACGGTGCTGTTCTTTGCGGCCGCCGAGAAAGACCTTGCGATACAGAAGCCCATTAATGATATATTCTGGAGGAGCGAGACCGCGCTCACGAGCTCCTATGCCGCGACTCCCGCGGAACATCTCGAGGCGATGCGTTTGATAAGTTCCGGCAGGGTCGCCGTAAAAGATATGATAACCCACAGGTTCGGCCTCGCGCAGGCGCAGGAGGGCTTCGGGCTGGTCGCGGGAGCGAAGGATTCGATCAAAGTAATAATAGAACCCCAGAAATAAAAAGGAGGCCATGTCATGCCTGTAATTTCGATCCTGTTGATCGCAGCCGTAGTCGCGGTGGTTTGGCTCGTAATTATTTATAACGGCCTCGTCCGGCTGAAGATCAGGGTGGCGAACGGTTGGTCGCAGATCGACGTGCAGCTGAAGAGGAGGCACGACCTGATACCGAACCTCGTCGAGACCGCCAGGGGCTACATGAAGTTCGAGAAGGAGACCCTCGAGAGCGTCATAAAGGCGCGCACCCAGGCTACGCAGGCGACGACCGTAAAGGACAAGGAAGGCGCCGAGAACATGCTGACCGGAGCTTTGCGTTCGCTCTTTGCCGTGGCGGAAAAGTATCCCGAGCTGAAAGCAGGCCAGAACATGATAGCGCTCCAGGAAGAGCTGGCCTCGACCGAGGACAGGATCGCCTCGTCAAGGCAGTTCTATAACGACGAGGTCACGAGATACAATACGGCGGTCAAGACATTCCCCGCGAACACCGTCGCTCCGGCCTTCGGCTTCACGGCCGCCGAATTTTTCGAACTGAAAGACCTGGCCCAGAAGGAACCGCCCAAAGTCAATTTCGCGTAGAACGTATTGAAAAAACACGCGAATAAGGTATAATTTAACCACTAGCCGCAAAAGGAGATACAGCATGGACTGGGGCATAAAGAACCGCCTAAGCCGCATAATTAAGAAGGACGGCCGCACCGTAATGCTCGCGGTCGACCACGGGTATTTCCTCGGGCCCGTATCGAAACTCGAGGACCCCGCGAAGACCATAAAGCCGCTCCTGCCCTATACCGACGCGCTTATGCCTACGCGCGGCGTGCTGCGCAACTGCGTGGACGCGTCGAACGATATACCTATAGTCCTTAGGGCCTCCGGAGGCAACAGCATAATCGGGGAGGACCTGTCCAACGAGGAGATCACCGTATCTATGAAGGACGCGGTCCGCCTGAACGTATCCGCGGTCGCGTTCTCTGTATATATCGGCTCGAAGCATGAGCACCAGACCTTAATAAATTTCGCGAAGCTCGTCGACGAAGGCATGGAATACGGGATGCCCGTACTGGCCGTGACCGCCGTCGGGAAGGAATTGGAAAAGAGGGACGCGCGCTACCTGTCGTTGTGCTGCAGGATGGCTGCGGAGATGGGCGCGAGTTTCGTGAAGACGTATTACTGCGAGGATTTCGGCAAGGTCATCAAGAGCTGCCCGGTCCCGGTGGTCATAGCCGGAGGGCCGAAGCTTAAGACCGAATACGACGCGCTGGAGATAGCATGCGACGCGATAAAGCTCGGAGCCGCGGGCGTTGACATGGGGCGCAATATCTGGCAGTCGGAAGACCCCGTGGCCATGATCAAGACGGTCAGGGCTATCGTGCACGAAGGCATCCCGTTCAAAAAAGCGCAGGATATGCTTAAGGGTTTGAGAAAAAGATCCGCTTAACGGTCGAGGCATAATGTTCGAAAACCTGTTCTCCAAGAACGAAGACTGGATCAAGCACGATAGGAATTGTTTCAAGCTGCTCGATGACTTCGGGGTCGGGGTGGCCGTCATCAGCGCGAGTATGGAGATCATCGCGCTGAACAAGGTAATGAAGAAGTGGTTCCCCGCGGTCGATGTCAGCAAGCAGCCTATATGCCATAAAGCCTTCAACTTCCCTCCCAGGAATTCCATCTGCCCGTATTGCCCGACGATTAAGACGTTAGATGACGGCAAGGCCCATGAGGCCGTCACGGAAACCCCTTATGGCGGGAAGGTCATCAATTACCGCATAGTCTCTTCCCCGGTCGAGAACGAAAGGGGGGAGGTCATAGCGGCGATCGAAGTGGTCGAGGACGTCACGGATAAACTCTGCGCGGAAAGGCAGATGAGGGACGCCGAGAGCCTTTACCATGCCACGATCAACTCACTCAATTACCCGATACACGTAGTTGACGACAAATTGAGGATAATATTCATAAACGACTCCTTCAAGGCCTGGAGAAGGAGCCTCGGCCTGAAAACCGATATAGTCGGAATGGACGTCTTCAAGGCGTTCCCTTTCCTGCCGGAAAAGGCCAGGGAGGAATACAACACCGTATTGCGCAGCGGCAAACCCCTGACGACCGAAGAGGCTATCCGGCTTGAAACGGGAGATGTCGTAACGGAAACGCAGAAGATACCGATCCTCGAGCAGGGCAAGACGATAAAGATAATAACGGTAGTGCTGGACATAACTCGCCCAAGGAGGAACGAGGCGCTGCTCAGGGATATCAGGCGCCAGCAGGAAGCCATCCTGAACAACATACCGGACATAGCGTGGCTTAAGGACAGGGAGAGCAGGTTTATTGCCGTGAACGAAGCCTTCGGGAGATCCTGCGGCATGGATCCCGCCGATATCCCCGGGAAGACCGACTTTAACCTGTGGCCGAAAGAGCTGGCCGAAAAGTACCGGGCCGACGACAAGGAAGTGGTGGCCTCCGGGAAAAGAAAGATGGTTGAGGAGCGCTTAGTTGAAAAAGACGGGAATAATATCTGGATCGAGACTATAAAGACCCCGGTTCGTGACGATAAAGGCAATATTACCGGCACGACGGGCATCGCGAGGGACATAACCCTGAGGCGTTCGCTCGAGGGCAAGGTCAAGGAGTCCGAGGAGAAATACAGGAAGCTTTTCGAGGCTGCCAACGACGCCATCATTATAGCGGATATGAAGACGGGCAGGATCGTTGATGTCAACAGGCAGGCGGAAGAGCTTACCGGGCGGTCGAGGCAAGAGCTCATCGGCATGCACCAGACCGAGCTGCATCCTCCGGAGGAATCGGATGATTACAGGGAAAAATTCAAGAATGTCGTCAGGGAGGCTATAGAGACTGAAGGCAAAAGGGTGCCGTATATCGATGGGGAGGTATTCAACTCGAAGGGCGAAAAGATCCCCGTATTAATAAACGCGTCCATGCTCGAGATCGGCGGCAGGGATGTCGCCCAGGGTGTCTTCAGGGATATGTCGGAGGTCAGGAAGATAGAACGCGAGAAGAAAGAGGCTGAGGCCCTGGCCCTTATCGACCCGCATACCCAGCTTTACAATTACAGGTATTTCCAGAGGAGGATACATTCGGAGTTCGAGCTCGCGAAGAGGCGCTCGACGCCGCTTTCCATCCTGATGGTGGATATAGATTATTTCAAATCGGTCAACGATACATTCGGGCATGAATTCGGCGATAACGTGTTGCAGGAGTTCGCGATGGTGCTGCAGCATACCTGCAGGGGTATTGACGTGGTCACGAGGTTCCAGGGCGAGGATTTCGCTATCATACTGCCGGATACGGACGGAAGGGGCGCTTTCATCTTTTCCGAGAGGATACAGAAGATAATAAAGAAACACCGGTTCGGGAAATTCAAGGTAAAGCTCAGGATCAGCATCGGGGTCGCCTCGTATCCCGAGGACAATATCACTACCGTGGACGGCCTTGTTACCGCCGTGGAGAAATGCGTGCGCCTCGCGAAGGACCAGGGCGGGAACACGATAACGACGAGCGCGCAGCTGCGGAAGAAAAAGGCGGAGAAGGCTCCCACCGACGAGGAATCTAATGAGCGCGTCGGCGCCATAACGAAGAAATTCATGGACCTGCTGCACCGCAACAGGCGGAATACGATAGAGGCGGTATACGCGCTTGCCCATACGGTCGGCGCGAAGAACGCGTACACGGAAGAGCATTCCGAGGATATGGTCAAGTACAGCACGGAGATCGGCAGGAAGATCGGCCTGTCCGAAGAGGATATAGAGGATATAAGGCACGGGGCGATGCTCCATGATATCGGCAAGCTCGGGATCAGCGAGAAGATATTGCTAAAACGCGGCAAGTTGACAAAGAAGGAATATGATATAATAAAAAAGCACCCGCAGATAGGCGCCGATATAATCAGGCCGGTGCATTTCCTCAAGAACGTGGTGCCGATAATACTCCACCATCATGAGAGGTATGACGGATACGGGTACGGCTCGAAGTTAAGGGGGGAAGAGATACCGGTAGGCGCAAGGATAGTAGCGGTGGTCGATGTATACCAGGCCCTCGTATCGAACAGGCCTTACAGGAAGGCCTATCCGAAGAAGGAGGCGCTGAAGATAATAAAGGAAGAATCGGGGACCCATTTCGACCCGGCGATCGTGAAGGTCTTCCTGGATATCCTGGCGAAGGAAAAGGAAAAGAAAACAAGGAGGAGAGCGAGATGAAGTGTATTTTAGGAGCGGCCGCTATCATGCTTACTTTATGCGGGCCGGTATACGGCGAAGGTAATATAGTGCCTAACGCGAGTTTCGAGGAACTCAAGGGTTTCGACGGGGAGAATCCCGCCGGGTGGTGGTCCTGGAACTCCGATTATAACGGGCTGACCACCGAAGCCAAGAGGACGGGTGACCAGTCGGTATCTATAAGCGCCGAGGCCAACACCGAGACCCACAGCGGGGTCCTGTACCGTTACCGGAACGTCGTCCCCGGAAAGACCTACGTATTTTCATGCTTCGTGCTGAATTCGGCCAATAACCCGATAACCGGCGGCGCCTACGGGCAGTTGAGCATTGAATGGCTCAAGAACGAGAAAGAGATAGAGCGCACGTGGGGCGTCACGTGGGGGCCGGACGTCTCAATGACCGACTGGAAACAGGTCGAGATGACGGCGGTAGCCCCCGCGGATGCGGATGCGTGTAATTTTGTCATCCAGTTCTTCCGCAAGGACGGCTCGGGCGGATATTATGCGGACGATGTGATGGTTGAGGAAAAATAAAAGATATGTTGGTTAGAAAGGCATGCCACTATGTTTAGGCCGATATTAGTCATTTGCCTCGCCGCGGCGATCTTCTCGCCCTTTGAAAGCGCATGCGCGGTCATGATAGGAAGAAACCTGCTTGTGAACGAAAGTTTCGAGAACCGTCCGGGTTTCAAGGACCAGGACCCGCGCGATTGGGGTGCGTGGAACAATTCCTTCAATGGCCTTTCCACGACCGAGAGGAGGAAGGGCCAGCAATCTGTTTACTTTTTATGCCCGAAGCAGGGAGATTCCACGGGAGTCTTCTATACCTACAAAAAGGCCAAACCGGGCAACAAATATATCTTCCGCTGCTATGTGATGAATTCCCGCGAGGACCCGGTAAAGGGGGATGCCTTCGGCCAGCTGAGCATCGAGTGGAGGAAGACGACAAAGGATAAGGATAATAAGGACGTGCAGGTCGAGATAAGCAGGGATTTCGGGCAGA
>JAQUSA010000022.1 GCA_028715315.1 Candidatus Omnitrophota bacterium
GGGACTGGGGCATAGAGGTGCTGGCGGTCGTCATCACGCGTTTCGATAACCAGCCCGCGGCGAGGATATTCAAGAACAAGCTCGAGCGGCGCGGCGTCAAGGTCTATACGCATAGTTTCACGAAGGGCTATCCGACCGATGTCGACCTTATCGTGAGCGACGAGGGATACGGCACAAACGAATATATCAAGACAAAGAACCCGCTTGTTATCGTGACCGGCCCCGGCCCAGGAAGCGGGAAACTGGCGACGTGCCTGTCGCAGCTTTACCACGACCACAAGAAAGGCGTAAATTCCGGCTACGCGAAATTCGAGACGTTCCCGATATGGAATATCCCGTTGAAGCATCCGGTAAATATTGCGTACGAGGCGGCTACCGCTGATATTAAGGATTTCAACATGATAGACCCGTTCCATTTCGAGGCGCACAACGAGCAAGCCGTGAATTACAACCGCGATGTCGAGGTCTTCCCGGTCATAAGGAGGATACTGGAAAAGATAATGGGGGAAGGGGCCGTATATAAATCCCCTACGGATATGGGCGTCAACCGCGCGGGCTTCGGCATAATCGATGACGAGGCGGTCAAGGACGCGGCAAAGCAGGAGATAATAAGAAGGTATTTCAGGTACGCATGCGAATACGCGATGGGGTTTGTGGATAAGGAGACCGAACGGAGGGTCCAACTGCTCATGGAGGAGGTCGGCGTGAAGGCCGAGGACAGGAGCGTCGTGCTGCCGGCGAGGAAGGCCGCCGACGAATGCCGGCAGAAGGATAAGGGAAATGACGGCGTATTCTGCGGCGCGGCGATAGAGCTTGCGGACGGGACGATAATTACCGGGAAAAATTCTCCGCTGATGCACGCGACGTCCAGCCTCGTCTTCAATTCGATCAAGAGACTTGCCGGGATACCGGACAAGCTACACCTGCTCTCCCCGAATATCATAGGCTCGATAAAGGACCTCAAGAAGGACGTCCTGAGGTATAAGACCGTCAGCCTTGACCTCGATGAGGCGCTGGTAGCGCTGAGCATAAGCGCGACGACGAACCCTGCCGCGCATGAGGCGATGGAAAAACTGCAGGAGCTGCACGGTTGCGAGGTGCACCTTACGCATATACCCACGCCCGGCGACGAGGCGGGGCTCAGGAAACTCGGCGTCAACCTTACGAGCGAGCCGAATTTCGCCACAAAGGCACTTTTTGAATCCTGATCTTAACCGGCATGTAATCCAACAGGGGGAAGAATGAGCGGCTTATTCGGTGTTGTCTCAAAAGGCGATTGCGCGGAGACCCTCTTTTACGGGACCGATTACCATTCGCATCTCGGGACGGAATTCGGCGGCATGGCGGTCTTCGGAGAGGGCTTCACGCGCCAGATCCACAGCATCAACCAGAACCAGTTCAAATCAAAGTTCCTGGACGACTACAGGCGGATGAAGGGCAACAAGGGGATCGGCGTCATCAGCTCGTATGATGAGCAGCCGATATACCTGAACTCGAAATACGGGCCTTTCTGCCTTGTCACTTACGGCCTCATAGAGAATGCCGAAGAGCTGGTGCAGGAGATGCTCGCGAAGGGCGTCTCTTTCAGCGAGGTCACTAAAGGCAACGTAAACGTGACCGAGCTGATCGCGAAGATGATAGTCCAGGGCGATACGCTGATCGACGGCATACAGAAGATGTGGGCCAAGATAGAGGGCTCCTGCTCGCTGATGCTGCTTAACAAGGAAGGCGTGCTCGCGGCGCGCGACAGGCTCGGTTACACGCCCGTAATAATAGGCAAGCGCATGGACGCGTGGGCGGCCGCGACCGAGACGGCGGCGTTCCCGAACCTCGATTTCCAGACCGTCAAGTATCTCGAGCCCGGCGAGATAGTCCAGCTCAACGAGGAAGGCATGGTGCAGAGGAAGGCGGGCGGAAAGACAAACCAGATCTGCGCGTTCCTATGGATATACTCCGGGTTCCCGGCCTCAGACTACGAGGGCATAAATACCGAAATAGTCAGGGAGAGGTGCGGCAGGTGCCTCGCGAAGCATGACAAGGATATCGAGGTCGATGTGGTCTCCGGAGTCCCGGATTCGGGTTCCGCGCACGCGCTCGGTTACGCCATGGAGTCGAAGAAGCCTTTCAGGAGGCCCCTTGTCAAATACTCCCCCGGGTACGGCAGGAGCTATACGCCCACCTCCCAGAAGACCCGCGACCTTATTGCGAGGATGAAGCTCGTACCGATAAAGGAGATAATCAACGGCAGCAGGATAGTCCTTTGCGAGGATTCGATAGTCAGGGGCACGCAGCTGAAGAATTTTACGGTGAACAAGCTCTGGGACAACGGCGCGAAGGAAGTCCATGTCCGCCCGGCGTCCCCCCCGCTGATGTTCCCGTGCAGGTATTGCCTCTCGACGCGAAGCATCAGCGAGCTCGCGGCGCGGAAGGCCATAAAGGCCATCGAAGGCAGCGACATAGATGATATCTCGGAATATATCGACCCGAAGACCGATAAATATAAGGCGATGATCGAATGGATCCGCAGGGACCTCGGCGTCACTACGCTCAGGTACCAGCTGCTCGATGACATGGTCAAGGCGATAGGCCTGCCTAAAGAGCGGCTTTGCCTCTATTGCTGGAACGGGGAATCCGCTAAATGAAGACTAAGGCGATACAGAACATCGAAAGGAAGATGGAAGGGCTGGACGAGAGCTCGCTGCGTTACCGCGTGCTGCAAAATGTTATGCAGTTCAAGACCTCCTGGATAGAGCTGGGCCAGTCGCTTTACTCGGTATGGAAAGACAAGCTCTACAGGGACTGGGGATACCTTACGTTCGAGGCCTATACGGCCAAGGAGATAGGCGTAAGGAAGGATACCGCGATGAAGCTGCTGCGTTCGTATTCTTTCCTCGAAAAGGAGGAGCCGCAGTACCTGAAGAAAGACAACGGTGACCCTTCGGAGGCCGCGAGCATCCCGGGCTACGAGGCGGTGAACCTGCTTCGAATGGCAAAGAACAAGAAAGAGATAGGAGAGGACGGCTACGAATCCCTGAAGAAGAACGTCTTCGAGAAGGGCAAGGATTTCCGCGATGTCAAAAAGGACCTCACCGCCCTGATCAGGCAGAGGGAAGACCTAGACCCGCAGGAGGCCAGGAACAGGAGGAAGTCCTCCGCGATAAGGAGGGTCGTCTCAACTTTAAAGGGCCTGAAGAACGATATCGAGATGGCGAAACTGCTTCCCGCATCGACGATCAAGGACATAAAAGACCTTATCGATAAGCTTGAATCGGAGATCAACGAATGAAAAAAGCCCTTGCAGCGGCATCGATCATCCTTTTATTTGCGTCCTCGCTCGAAGCCGGGGAGACGGCCCAAAGCATCGTGACCCGCCACAAGTGCTCGGATACCAAGGGAAGGATATTATGGGAAGCCTCCGTCACGATCACTCCCGTGGCCGGCGAGAGCGGCGCCTATATGCTCCTGGAAGAAGGCAAGGGCCAGTATTACGGTTTTGAGGGCGAGACCTCATGCAGGTCCGAGATGAAGTTCAAGGGCGATAAGGACGGCATAAGGCCGGCCTGGATGAAGAGGACGGTCCTTTCGGGCTCCGGAAAAACGCTGCTGGAAGAGTCACAGGATTTCGGCAGGGACGGTGATACCGTCCGCTGCGTTGTCAGGGACCCTGTCAGGAATTCCGAGAAGAACCGCTCATTCAATTATAAGGGCGGCGCAATAAACAAGCTGCTTACCGGGCTGTATATAAGGGCCATGCTTGAGGCGGGGGAGCAACACAGGACAGTCAATATCGTGAACGACGAACCCGCCATATACCGGCTCACGATGAAGGTGGTCGGCAAGGAGAAGATAAAGGTCAACGGGTCGGAATATGAGGCATTTAAGGTGTGCATAGACCCGAACATCGGCCTGTTGAGCCCGGCTAAGGCCTTCATCCCGAGGAATTATTCCTGGTTTTCGTGCGAGCCCCCTTACAGATGGCTTAAGTTCAGGGGACTCGAGACCTCGATAAGCTCACCGGTCGTAGAGATAACGTCTATGGATGACTGAAGATATGGACAGGTCGATACCCGTCAGGTTCAGGGAGGAATACAAGGGCGAGCTGAAGCGCATATTTGACCAGCGCATAAACCTCTTTTGCTATATCGCGATAAGCGCTTTTTTCGTGGAGGTCGTGCTGGCCAGCTTCTGGTTCAGGAGGCTCCTGAGCGCAAAGGACCTGCCGGGCATCGCCGGCGGGACGATCCTCGCGGTCGGGATACTTTTTTCCGGGAAGCTCGCGAAGAGGACGCTTTTCCTGCATAAGGTCAGGGGTTTTTTATTCAGCGTGTTCATCGTATCGATAGCGATACTTGCCGCGGCTGCCCATCCGGACGTGATAGCGAGCCTCGGCATTACCCTTATACTGATCGGGATGTTCGCGAGCGTATTGCTGCTTCCGTGGAACGTATTGGAGACCGCCGCCCTGGGCGTATATACGCTGGTCTGCTTCATCGGCGTGTACGAGATGTCGGACGCCTACGTGAATTACGAGATATTCGGCATAAACATAACGCTGCTCATTACCGCGACCCTCATATGCATGGTAGTCAAGAAGAGCGAGGAGATAATGAGGCAGAAGGATTTCGTGCTCAAGGAAGAGATAGAAGAGAAGAACAGGATAATGGTAGATGAGCTTGAGCTCGCGAACAAGATACACAGCGGCCTGATGCCTAAATCCGTCAAGACGGACCTCGTGGATATAGCGGTTGACTACAAGCCGATGCTGTATATGGGCGGCGACTACGCGAAGTTCCATTTTGCCGACAAGGACCGGCTTGTGTTCATGATAGCGGACATAACGGGGCACGGCGTTTCTGCGGCCTTGCTGGTCAACAGGCTCCATACGGAAATCGAGGAGATCCTGCGCATGAAGATGAGCCCGGGGGATATGCTGAAGCGCCTCGAAAGTTTTATCAAGGCGGATTTCGGAAAGATGAGCATATTCCTGAGCGCGTTCGGCGGCATGCTCGATTTCAAGAGCAGGAAGCTGGCCTACTCGAATTTCGGCCATCCGCCGCAGATACTTTTCAGGAAAGAGAATAACAGGATAATATACATGGAATCCCAGACGTTCCTGATGGGGATAGGCATGGACGAGAGCAACGTATACCAGATGACCCTGGATTTCGAGAAGGGCGACAAGATATTCCTTTTTACCGACGGCATATTGGAGGCGAAAGACCCGTCAGGCGAGATGTTCGGGAGCAAAAGGCTGGAGGAATTCGTCCGGCAGAACGGCGTCCTTGAAGTGATGGATTTTAACGAGAAACTGATGTCCGCATTGCACGAATTCCAAAAGGGCGTGCAGTGCGACGACATATTCCTGTTGTCGATACAGATAAAATAAGGAGGCGGATTGAGGGGTTTTCTACTGACCTGGGTGATAAACATTGCGGCGATGATAATCGTCGTGAATATCGTCCCCGGGATACATTCGGACGGCCGGCTGACTACCGTCCTCGCTGCGCTCGTACTCGGCCTAATAAACGCGACGCTGCGCCCGCTGGTGGTCGCGCTGACGCTTCCTTTGACGATACTGTCGCTCGGCCTGTTCACGCTCTTCGTGAACGGGTTCTTCTTTTACCTCGTCTCCCGTATAGTGGAGGGTTTCGCAATAGCCGGTTTCGGCGCGGCATTCTGGGGAGCGTTGTGTTTCAGCGTTATAAGTTTCATGTTGAACCTCTTGATCAGCCCGCAGGGAAGGTTCCAAGTGCACCATTTTGACGGGCGGCCGAAAGACAATCATATAAAAGACAGGAATATAATAGACGTAGAGGCTGAAGTCGACAACGACGATAAGGAGGAAGAAGATGGCCCGTCCCGGAAGTAGCCCGCTGCTGTTATACGGCAGGAACGCGGTGGTCGAACGGCTCAAGGCTAACATGAGGGGAGTCAGGAAGGTGATACTCTCGGATAAATTTGACGACCCCGTTGCGCTCGACCTGATAAAGGCCCGCCGCATCCCCGTGCAGAGGCTCTCCGAAAAGGAGATGCTGAAGATGAAGAGGACGGAACGGCTACAGGGGATAATCGCGGAGGTCGACCCTTTCAGGTATTCGTCGTTCGAGGACCTGGTCAGCAATCCGGAAGGCGAAAAACTTTCGTTCATCCTGCTTGACGAGGTCACCGACCCGCAGAACCTCGGCGCGATAATAAGGATAGCCGCATGCTTCGGCGGGTTCGGCATAGTCATACCGGAACGCGGCGCGTGCGATGTCAATGAGACGGTATTGAGCGTGGCTGCGGGCGGCGATAACTATGTGCCGATCTGCAGGATCAATAACCTCTCTAACGCGCTTATCCACGCGAAGGGCGCCGGGTACTGGTGCGCCGGCGCGGTAGTCGACGGGGGAGAGGACCTCACGAAGGTCTCATTCCCGTTCCCCCTTTGCGTGGTAATGGGTTCGGAAGGCAAGGGTATACATCACGGCGTTGAAAAGCACCTGGAGCTGAAGGTCACGCTCCCGATGGGCGGCGCGGCGTTATCGTTCAACGTTGCCATGGCTTCGGCGATATTCTGCTACGAGATAGCCAGGCAAAGGACGAAGGCCTCGAAAACAACGAACAGATGAAAGCCGTCTTCAACGAACTTCCCGGAGAATTCCTCGATAAGATCAAGGCGATTTATCCCTCCGTCTTCCCTAAGGTCTGCGAGACCTTCCTGCACAAGAAAGAGCAGACATTCAGGATTAACTCGCTTAAGACGGCGCTGCCGGAATTGAAGGAGGACCTGGACAGGCAGGGCATCAGGTACAGGGAGCTTCACTGGCCGAAGGGAAGCTTCATCCTGAGGTCGGAGAACAAGGAAATCCAGAGGAGCGCGGCGTATATTGACGGTAAGATATACATGCAGAATGTCTCGAGCATGATACCGCCGTTATTGCTCGAACCTAAGAAGGGCGAGAAGATACTTGACCTCTGCGCGGCGCCGGGCGCTAAGACGAGCGAGATCGCTTCGCTGGCGGGCAGGGAGATCGAGCTCATAGCGATGGAGAAGTTGGGTATACGCTACCAGAAGCTCCTCGCTACGCTGAGGATCCAGGGCGTAGATTTCGCGAAGACGCTCATGGAGGACGGGATCGAGGCGGGCAGGCGCTACCCGGGCTATTTCGACAAGGTGATGGTCGACGCGCCGTGCTCTGGCGAGGCCCTGTTCTATATGAGGGACCCGAGGTCGTTCAAGCCCTGGAGCCAAAAGAGGGTGAAGGAACTGTCGCATACCCAGAAGGTCCTGATCTTTTCCGGAATAACAGCGCTTAAGCCCGGAGGCGAGCTGGTATACTCAACGTGCACGTTCTCGCCCGAGGAGAACGAGGAAGTGGTGGACTGGGCATTGAAGAAATTCGAGGGCCTGCGCCTCATGCCGGCGGACATGCCGCTCCCGAATAAGTCGCGCGGGCTCGCGTCATGGGAAGGAAAAGGCTTTTCGAAGGAGATGGGGATGACGATGAGAGTGCTGCCGAATGATTATATGGAAGGTTTCTATATTGCAAAAATGAAGAAGGAGAAGATATGAGGGCCGGATACGCGGCAGGGCTGCTCATATTCGCTGCGATCTTGAGCGGGATAGTGCTCAGATATTCAAATATTGATAACGCAGGGCGGAGAAGCCCCGATGAACTTGCTTACACGTGGCAGGCTAATCATATTATCGGGGAGAAGATCGCGGGAACGAGATCTCTGGTACAGATCTATAATAACGACAAAAAACTATGGGTCCTTCCAAATCCCACAAGGATCGGGTATCTCTGGCCGCTTTCGTATTTCATGGAGGCGACGGGGTTTTTCGATTACCGGGCCGGATCATATTTTTCTACGATCTTCAGCGTAGTGTCGATATTATTGATCACAGCGTTCGCCCTCAGGTATTTAAACAAGTGGGTTGCCTTGTATGCCGTGCTGGCCTTAGGCGTCTCGCCTATGGAGCTTGCCGTTTCTATGAGGGCATGGGCGGACGCTTTTTGCGGATGTCTCGGCCTGTTGTTGGTGTTCCTTACGGTCAGTTGCATAAAAAATGAAGGAAAGCTTACGAAGGTGTTCCCGTTCGTTCTGACCGGGACGTATTATTTTATGGTGAAGGAAGCCGGTGTATTGTTATATCTCCTGTGCGGATTCTGGCTGTTGTCATCATTGGCGGCAAGAAAGATGTTCGGCAGGATGGTATCGACGCTCCTGCTGATGACTGCCGCTTCCGCGGCCGGGATATGTTTTATGGCTTATTCCCTCGGCGGAATAGGCAGTATGTTCGAGGTAATCAGGCATATATCGGAAGCGATGCCTTTTAATCAATATGCAGTGAGCTACCAGTCCGGCCCGTGGTATAATATTATTTACGGCCTGTTTATCCTGAGCCCTCTGAACGTATTGCTTTGTGCGGCCGGTATGGCGGGTTTTGCCGCTGACCTGTTAAAGGGCAATCGCGGCCCGGAGGGCGTTGACAGATGGGTAGCGGGCGGGCTTATGGCTATTCTGACGGCTTACGTGATAGTAATGACTTGGGCACCGTATTGCCAGAACGTAAGGTATTTGAGCCCGGTATACGGGATCTTTTATCTTGTTAGCGGTATAGGTGCGTGGTATGTGTATCTGTATCTCAAGACCAGGTTTAAGGCGGCGGACCTTAAGGTCATGGTCTGCCTGATGGTTGCGGTCGCGGTGTTTTCTGCCATGAGCGATTACGGGTATTTCAGGAAGGCATTACATAAGATGAAGATCGTGGATATCACTCTCAAAGCCCTCGAATCGAGGCCAAGGTTCTGACGGTAATATGATAGAGACTAAGTGTAACCTTTGCGAATCTGACAGCTATTATCCAGTTTACGCGGATCGGCACATGGATAGCGTAAATGCGAGACTTGTCAGGTGCCGCCGCTGCGGGCTGGTGTATACCAACCCGAGATTGCCCGATAAGGACATCTATAATAAGCTGTGTTCGGAGCCGTATCTCGGCGAAAAAGAGGGCCGCCGCCTTACGGCAGCCGTGATCTTAAAGGCCCTTAAATCCGTAAGGAAGAATGGCCGTTTGCTCGATGTAGGCTGCCGGGATGATGTGTTTGCCGTAGAGGCGCGTAAGGATGGATGGGAATCGGTGCTGTCTGATCCTTTTCAGGGGACGCCGGGACGGGATTACCCGTATAATTATTTCGACGCCATAGTCATTAATGGTGTTATTGAACACCTGCCGGATCCTAAGGCTTTCATTATTGGGTTGAAGAGGTCGCTTAAAGCGGATGGCATACTATATATAAACACTCCGGATATCAACAGCATAGCCAGCAGGATCTTTAAGACCCGTTGGTGGGGTGTCAAGGAATCCCGCATTTACTATTTTACGAAATCCACCCTTACCGGTATGTTGGAGGGCTGCGGTTTTGTCCCCGTGATCACAAGAGGATATTCTCGTTATTTTACCGTGGGCTATCTTCTCAACAGGTTGAAAAACTATAGTTTGCCATTGTACCGTGCGGCCGCACTTTTGATGGGGCATGATCTTATGAAGGACAGGATAGTGCGGGTCAACCTGGGAGACCAGGTGGAGATATATTGCAGGAAGGCAAGAAGGCTGGAGTATCTGGATGAGCTGGAGAGTCCGGTCCATGCCGACAAAAAGGAGAACGCGAAGGTCATTGCGGTGCTTCCCGCCTACAATGCTGCGGATACTCTTGAGAGAACCATTGCCGACATACCGCTGGATGTTGTCGATGAAATAATTCTTGTCGATGACGTCAGCGGCGATGATACCGTAAAGATCGCGGAAAAACTGGGACTCAAGGTTTACAGGCACAAAAAGAGGACCGGCTACGGAGGGAACCAGAAGACTTGTTACGAAAAGGCGCTTGAGCTTGGCTCCGACATCACGATAATGGTACATCCCGATTACCAGTATGACCCTAAGATAATACCGCAGCTGGTCGAGCCCATAATCGCCGGCAGGGCAGACGCCGTATTCGGCTCGCGCATGATGAAGGGCGGCGCCCTCATCGGCGGGATGCCCCCATGGAAACACAACGCGAACATATTATTGACCGCGATCGAGAACGTT
>JAQUSA010000167.1 GCA_028715315.1 Candidatus Omnitrophota bacterium
TCTATAAGAAGGTGGTCCGGTGCCCGGCGGAGATCGGATACCGCCATCTGCATCGCTTTGAGGGTGGCTTTGAGGATATTGATACTGTCTATCTCTTTTTCGCCTACGATACCGATCCCGACATGCGCCTTCCCTACTATCTCGGCGAAGGCCTTTTCGCGTGATATCCTGGTAAGCTTTTTAGAGTCGTCTATCCTGTTCTTGAACCTGAATTCCTTTAAGATCACCGCGGCGGCGACTACCGGCCCGGCTAACGGGCCGCGGCCGGCTTCATCTATGCCCGCGATATTCTTCTTTCCCTGCCTTATTAACTTTCTCTCATGATACAACATCAGCCTTCTTGCCGACCTTCTTGCGCATGTAATACAGCTTCGCCCTGTGCGGGTTTGAGGATTTGACTACCGTCACCTTGTCTATGGAAGGCGAATGCAGGGGGAAAGTCCTCTCTATGCCCTCGCCGGAGGATACGCGGCGCACGGTGAACGATGACGAGATGCCCTTGCCCCTTTTCTTGATGACCAAGCCCTCGAACATCTGGATGCGGAACTTATCTTCTTCCCTTATCTTTACCGCGACTTTTACGGTATCGCCCACGCTGAAGGCGGGGACTTCTTTCCTCTCATAGCTTTTTGACACCATATCAACCTTGCCCATCATCTCTTCTCCTTATATATCCCGCTTCGGCGGGATTTCGCCCCAAATGCGGGGCTCAACATATCAGGGCGCATCTTCTTCGTCCTTTTCAGCGCCATTCCGTTTCTCCATACGTCTATCTTATTATGGTCCCCTGACAGAAGCACCGACGGGACCTTAAATCCCCTGAAGTCCGCCGGCCTCGTGTACTGAGGATACTCCAAAAGCCCGGCAGAAAATGATTCGAATTCAAGCGACTCCTTGGAGCCCACAACCCCGGGTATCAGCCTCACTACGCAATCCACCAGCGCCATCGCCGGTATCTCGCCGCCGGTGAGCACGAAATCGCCCAGCGATATCTCGTCCGTGACGCGCTCCTGCCTGAACCTCTCGTCAATGCCCTCATAATGGCCGCACACCACGATAATATGGCCGGCCTTTGCCAGTTTCTTCGCGACCGCCTGGTCCAGCCTCTTGCCCTGCGGCGTCATCAGGACGACCTTCGAGGCCCTTCTTTTCAGGCCGGCGACCGCATCAAAGAGCGGCTGCGGCTTTATGACCATGCCGGGCCCGCCCCCGAAAGGCTTATCGTCCACCTTGCGGTGCTTGTCGTCGGTCCAGTCCCGCAGGTTATGCACCCGGATATCCGCCTTTCCGCTCTTTATTGCGCGCTTGATCATCGATTCCTCCAGCGCGCCCTCGAACATCCCGGGAAAGAGGGTCAGGATATCTATACGCATCTGGTCAGATTATGCCGGATCTTTTCAATATGTGCGATACCGCCAGGGAGGGTTTTGCGCCCATCTTGATCCAGTGCAATATCCTCTCCTTTTTCAGGTTACCGTAAGCCGGCGTCTTCGTCGGGTCGTAGAACCCGAGCTCTTCAAGCGCCTTCATATCGCGGCCCCTGTGCGAATCAATGACTATGATCCTCTGGTGTGGCATCTTCTTCGTACCTAACCTCTTCAACCTGATTACCGCTGCCATGAACTACTCCTCCTTTTCTCTTCTGATATTGGCTCCCAGTCGGGACAATTTGAGCTCTATCTTATCATATCCTCTGTCCAAATGGTAGACTCTTGATACGTCGGTCCTTCCTTTTGCGGCCATGCCGGCAAGCACCAGCGCGGCCGAGGCGCGCAGATCCGACGCCATCACGGGGGCCCCGCTCAGCTGCTTTATGCCCTTCACTATAGCGGAATCGCCCTCCAGTTTCACCTGCGCTCCCATCCTTGCAAGTTCGCTGACATGCATGTACCTGTCAGGATATATCTTTTCCGTGATCACGCTGATACCGTTTATTTCGGACATCAGCGCCATCATCTGCGCCTGCAGGTCCGTCGGGAAACCCGGGTACGGGAGCGTCGTTATGTCGACGGGCTTCAATTGCCTCTTTACCCTCACCCTGATATCCTTGCCGTGGCGCGTTATCGTGACGCCCGCATCGAGCAGTTTGTCCACAAGCGCGCCGAGGTGGTCGTACCTGGCTCCCTTTATGGTTATGTCGCCTTTTGTCATGGCTGCGGCTATCATGAAGGTGCCCGCCTCTATCCTGTCGGGTATCACTTCATATTCTGCGCCTCCGAGCCTCTTTACGCCTTCTATCTCTATGAGATGCGTGCCGGCGCCTTTTATCTTCGCTCCCATCTTCAGGAGGAAATCCGCGAGGTCAACCACTTCGGGCTCGCAGGCCGCGTTCTCTATTACGGTCCTGCCCTTGGCCAGCGTCGCCGCCATCATGACGTTATCCGTCGCCAACACCGAAGACCCGAAAGCGCCCCCGAGGAATATATGGGCGCCCTTCAACTGCTTCGTCTCGGCTAACACGTAACCGTGCTCTATCTTAAGCTCCGCTCCGAGCGCCTTGATGCCCTTGAGGTGCAGGTCAACGGGCCTGTTGCCTATGGCGCATCCGCCGGGATAGGATACCTGCGCTATCTTATGCTTTGCGAGGATAGGCCCGAGCACGCAGAAGGACGCGCGCATCTCCTTAACGTATTTATACGGGGCGATATGGTTCCTGTACCCCTTCGGTTCGATCACCGCGCGGCCGTCCTCGAACTGGACCCTGACCCCGAGGTTGCGCAATAT
>JAQUSA010000168.1 GCA_028715315.1 Candidatus Omnitrophota bacterium
GCTTTCATCTTATCTTGCTCAACTCCCTTTTAAGGAACGTTATCCTGTCCACCGGCGTCGGATCGATGCCGTTAAGGACGGCGAGGTAGTAGCTTGCAAAATCGCCGGTATATACGAGGCTGAACATGCGCGAAAGCAGGCTGGCGCCGGGTTTGCCCTTTGACCTTACCTCTGTAACCTTTGTTGATCCCTGCTCTATTATAGACTTGGTTATCTCTATCCTCTTCGCTATGCGGGGATGCTCGCTCTCGTCCCTGAGTATCACCACGTAGAAGTCCTTCAGGAGCGCCTTCGGGCCTTCCCATCCCACCAGTTCGTTATGGTTGAGCTCGGGGAAGACGTGCGTGGACGAAAGTGTCTTCGCGTTCTCCGCCAGCTGGCCCCTCCACCTTAGGGCTATAGAATCCAGGTGTTTGTTCGCCGAATAGATAAAGACGTATTTCCCGCTGATCTCCTGCGCGATCTTCTTGGCCTCGTTCTTTGGCGTCGCTATATCCGGCCCTATGAATCCGTCCCTGAGTTCCTTCATGCCGGCTATCGCCTCCTGGACATCGCGCGACCTGTCGCTTATGAAACCCAATTTATGCAATACATCGAGCCAGGTGAAAAACGCGTAACCGAGCGCCGTCCTCGGGGGGTATCCCTTCGGAATGTATATGACGGGGATCTTATCTTCCTTGGCAAGCACTTCGAGCTTCCCGCCGGACGATATGACTATTATCCTCGCGCCCTTCTCCTTCGCCTCCGCGTACGCGGAAAGGGTCTCTTCGGTATCGCCCGAGTAGCTGCAAGCGAGGAAGAGCGTGTCCTTTCCCACGAACTTAGGCAGGGTGTAATCCCTGTTCACGAACACCGGTATCCTTATGTCATCGGTAAGGTATGAACGCAGCAGGTCGGCCCCTATCGCGGACCCGCCGAGCCCCGAGAAGACTATATTCTTGTATCCCGCGCCCACATACGACTGCGGGACCTGGAAATCGCACCCGATGCCGTACGCCTGCGCGCACTGTTCCGGAAAATTCACTATCAAGCCGTACATGTCCGACTTGTCCACGCTCTTGATCTGCCTGATATCGTCCAGCGATGCCATCTCCGCCCCTTTCTATACCATGCCTGGCACGAACTGCCTCAGCTTCATGTTGGCATATTCCTCGATCTCGGCGCCCGTCGACAAGGCCATGGCCTCCTCGGCGATCTTCTGCGCGGTCGAGTAGTCCACCGACCTGATTATCTGTTTTATCCTCGGTATGTTGACCGGGCTTGTCGAGAACTCGTCCAGCCCCAGCCCGAGAAGCAGCAGGGTGAACGCGGGCTCGCCCGCCATCTCGCCGCACATCCCGACCCATATATTGGACTTGTGCCCCGTATCTATGACGTTCTTGATGAGCCTGAGCACCGCGGGGTGCGCCGGCTCGTAAAGGTACGCGATCTTCTCGTTGACCCTGTCGACCGCGAGCGAATACTGTATGAGGTCGTTCGTCCCTATAGAGAAGAAACTTATCTCCCTCGCGAGGATATCCGCAGTCAAGGCGGCGGACGGCACCTCTATCATGACGCCGACTTCCACGTTCTCGTCGAACGGGACGCCGCCGCGCCTCATCTCGTCCTTTATCTCGGCGAGCAGCTTGTTCGCCTCGCGGACTTCCTCTATGCCCGAGATCATCGGGTACATTATCTTAAGCTTCCCGTGCGCGGACGCCCTCATTATGGCCCTTAGCTGGATCTTGAATATGTCGGGGCGCGCCAGGCAGAACCTGATCGCCCTCCAGCCCATGAACGGGTTCATCTCTTTCGCGATCTTCATCTGCGACATGAACTTGTCGCCGCCGAGGTCCAGCGTCCTGACTATCACAGGGTTCGGCGACATCTGTTCGGCAACGCTCTTGTAGGACTGGTACTGCTCCTCTTCGGTCGGGAAATCCGTCCTGTCGAGGTAGAAGAATTCCGTCCTGTACAGGCCGATGCCGTTCGCGCCGTGCGACTTCACGGATGCGACCTCGTCGGGTATCTCTATGTTAGCGGCCAGCTGTATGATGCGGCCGTCGGGAGTGACGCAGGGCAGGTCGCGCAGTTGGACCAGCGACGCGTCCACTTCCGCGAACTTCGTCTTCTCCTGCTCGTATTTAGAAAGGGTATCCTGGTCGGGATTGATTATCACAAGGCCGTTCGAACCGTCCACGACAAGGGTATCGCCGCTCTTGATGTTCTTCGTGACCGACTTCAGGCCTACTACGGCGGGTATTTCGAGCGCCTTCGCCATGATCGCGGTATGCGATGTCTTGCCGCCTATATCGGTCGCGAAAGCGATGACATTCTTCTTGTGCAGCGACGCGGTATCCGACGGCGAAAGGTCATAGGCGACGAGGATCACCTTTTCCTTTATATCGGCGAGCGTCTCGCGCTTCTTGCCGAGCAGGTGGTTCAACACCCTCCTGCCTATATCGCGGATGTCCGCGACGCGTTCCTTGAGGTATTCGTCCTCGACGTTCTGGAACGCCGTCATGTATCTCCTCAGTACGTCGTCAAATATGTACTCGACGCATACGAGGTCCTTCTTCAGCCGGGATATGACCTCCTCGATCAGTGTGCGGTCTTCGAGGACAAGCAGGTGGGCGTTGAATATCTCGGCGTGCTTTATTCCGAGCTGGTCGGAGATCCTCTCCTGTATCCCGAGTATCTCCTGCCTCGTCTGGATAAGGGCATCCTCAAAAC
>JAQUSA010000169.1 GCA_028715315.1 Candidatus Omnitrophota bacterium
GGATATCCGAACTTCTCGTGGAGTCGGAAGAGCTTTCGAAGAGGAACGAGGAGCTTGTAAGCAGCAGGACATCCGCTGAATCGGACTCGCAGAAGATCGTCGACGAACGGAAGACGGCGAGCGACGCAATAGCCCATGTCGAGGGCGAGGTAAGGGAAGCCCAGAAGTCGATAAATGACCTGAGCGGGCGCATGCATGTGCTTGAGGTCAAGACGACGGAGTTTGGTTTTAAGAAATCCAGCATCAAGGACAGGCTGCAGCAGGTATATAAGGTCGAGGCTGACCTGGAGCAGGTCGTGGTCCCTGAGGGGATGAACTGGGACGAGACGAACGAGAAGATGGATACGCTCCGCGAAAAACTCGAGGGGATGGGCCCGGTAAACCTCGTTGCGATCGAGGAGCACCAGGAGCTGCAGGAGAGGTTCACGTTCCTGACGACCCAGCAGCAGGATCTCGTCGCCGCGAAGGATGACCTTCATAAGGCGATAAATAAGCTTAATAGGACGACGCGCGAGATGTTCCTTGAGACCTTCCAGAAGATTCAGGCGGAGTTCAGGGATATGTTCAGGCTGCTGTTCGGCGGCGGTGACGCCGAACTGCTGCTGATAGACCAGGAAGATATACTTGAGAGCGGCATCGAGATAATAGCCCGGCCGCCGGGAAAGAAACCCCAGACCATATCGTTGCTGTCTGGCGGCGAAAGGTCGATGACGGCCATCGCGCTGTTATTCTCAATATTCAAGGTAAAACCGAGCCCGTTCTGCGTCATGGATGAGATGGATGCGGCTTTGGACGAGGCAAATATCGACAGGTTCTGCAGGGTGCTTAGGGATTTCGTAAAGACCTCGCAGTTCATCATGATAACGCATAACAAGAAGACGATCTCGGTCGCGGACGTGATGTACGGTATTACGATGGAAGAGTCGGGCGTATCGAAGATCGTTTCGGTCAAGTTCTCGCAGGATCTTGAGGCGAAGACGGCCTGACGGTGCGGTACAGAAAAGGACGGGGTTATTTGGACCTGTAGACGCAGACCTTGTTCTTGCCTGTCCGTTTCGCTTCGTAGAGCGCCATGTCAGCCAGGTAGATCAGTTTTTCCTTGTCGAGAGCGTCTTCCGGGTAGGTAGCAAGCCCTGCGCTGATGGTGAGGTTTTTATTGGGCTGGACATTCTGGCCGTTGAACTGGAATCCTTCTATAGCCTGCCTTAATCCCTCGGCGATTCTATATGCGGAATCCTTGGGCGTATCCGGCAGTATGACGGCAAATTCCTCTCCGCCGTAGCGCGCCACCGAACCCTTGCCGTCACACGTGGCCTTTAGTATCCTTGCGACATCCCGCAGAAGCTGGTCTCCCATCTGGTGCCCGAGGGTGTCGTTGTAATTCTTGAAATTATCTATATCGAACATGACCATCGAAAGGGGCTTTTTGTTTTCATACGCCTTCTTAAGTTCCTCGGTAAGCGAATACTGGAAATAACCGTGGTTCCATAGCCGCGTAAGCATGTCCGTATTGGCCTGATGTACCGTCTGCTCGTAAAGGCGCGAGTTCTCGATGGCAAGCCCGGCATGGTTGGCGAACATCGTGAGCGTCCTGATATCGTCCTTAGTTATCGGTTTCTTCGTGAATATGTTATCCGCGAGTATGACGCCGATCACCTTGTCCTTTGCCCTGAGCGGCACCGTCACGAAATATTCCGTTTTAAGGGACTGCAATACGGTGTCGTGCGCGATATTCTGCCTGGTTCCCTCATTCGTGATCTCAAAGCTCATGCCTTCAAGGACCGTCATGGCCAGCACGCCGGAATCCTCGCGCAGAGGGACCTTTATATTGCGCACGATCTTATCAAGGTCGGAACCGCCCTTATTGTAGAAACTGTAGGCGGATATGAGGTCTTCCAGGTTCATCTGCTCGGATGCGATCCTGTTCCAGATGCGCCCGGCCTCCTCAACAGACTGCGGCCCTATGCCCATCTTGCCTTCGATGGTGCCGTCACCGTCGTTGACCAGGAAGAGCATGGCCCTGTTGAATCCGAGCCCCTCGTGCGAAGTTACGCCGGTAAGGATAATGAAGAGGATCTCATCAAGATTGAGCGTGGTGCGCATAGCGTTGCCGATCTCGTAAAAAATAGTCAACTCGGCGCGGATCCTGTCCAGCATCTCCTGTAGCGTTCTCTTTTCCATAGTGGGGTAATAATACCCTATTAAATACCCTTTGTCAATACGGCTTGACAAGCCTGTGTTTTTGGTATAAACTTTAATAGTTCTTCGGGAGGGGTGAAATTCCCCACTGGCAGTTAGACGCCGCGAGAGCGGCGTCAAGCCTGCGAGCTTCCCATAGGGGGGCAGATCCTGTGAGATTCAGGGGCCAATAGTCAAAGTCTAGATGGGAGAAGACGGAACGCAGCGGATGCGTCTTGCGTTCGATTTATTTTATCCCGGAGATTTTATCTTCGGGATTTTTGTTTTAAAGGAGAGGCATGTTCAATACGATAAAAGAAGCGATAGAAGACATCAAAAAGGGCAGGATGGTAATAGTCATAGATGACGAAGGTCGCGAGAACGAGGGAGACCTGCTTATGGCTGCGGAATTCGTTACGCCGGATGCCATTAATTTCATGGCAAAGTACGGCCGCGGGCTCATATGCGTCCCGATGGAAGAAAAACGTTTGCGCGAACTCGGGATCGAGGTGCTCTCCGAGTCGGGCGGCG
>JAQUSA010000023.1:0-8272 GCA_028715315.1 Candidatus Omnitrophota bacterium
AGTGAAGGAATGGTACGGAAAAACACGCTGAACAACAGGAGGATAAGATGAGATTCGTGACAAAGAAGTACGACAAGAACCCGATCATAACGAAGGAGGACATGCCTTACCCGTGCGAATGCGTCTATAATTCCGGCGCGGCGAAATATAACGGCAAATATATCCTCCTGCTGAGGGTGCTGTTATTGAACGGCAACTGCGTATTCGGACTTGCCGAGAGCGACGACGGATTCAATTTCAAGATCTATCCGAAACCGGTAATGGTGCCGGCGACGACAGGGCCTTTCGCGAGATACGAGGAGAAGGGCATAGAGGACCCGAGGGTCACGAAGCTCGGGGACACCTATTACATATTCTATAGCTGCTATTCAGGGCTCGGAATGAGGATAGGCCTCGCGAAGACGAAGGATTTCCGGAAGTTCGAGAGGGTCGCGATGACGACGACGATCGATTACCGGAACTCCGTCCTCTTCCCGGAGAAGATAAAAGGCAAATACTGCCGCTTCGAGCGCCCGAACGTCGGACGCCAGGGGATCTGGATATCCTACTCGCCCGACCTTATACACTGGGGAGAGCAGGAGCATATAATGGCCCCTTACGGCAACCATATATGGGAAGACCATAAGATAGGCGCCGGCGCCCCTCCGATAAAGACGAAGAAGGGCTGGCTCAGCATTTACCACGGCGTCACCTGGACGATGGACGGCATGACCTACAGGCTCGGCGTCGCGATGCATGACCTCAAGGACCCCGCGAAGATCCTCGGCATTGCGGACCAGTTCATACTGAGCCCCGACGAGGTATTCGAGAGGGTCGGTTATGTGCATAACGTCGTATTCACCTGCGGCGCGATACCCGAGCCGGACGGCACCGTGAAGATATATTACGGCGGCGCCGATACGGTAATGTGCGTCGCTACCGCGAAGATAGACGATTTGGTAGACCTCGCGCTCAAGGGAAAGAGGAGACCGCTATAAAGAACTACCTCGGTATTGACATAGGCGGGACGAATATCCGCCTTGGCGTCGTGGACAGCAGCGGCAGGGTAATAACGCGGTACAGGATGCCGACCCTCAGGCAGGAGGGAAAGGATAAGGTCATCTCGCGGCTGCTTAAGGCCGTCGCCGTTATCATCAGCGGGCCGGAATATAAGGTCGAAGCGATAGGGGTCGGTTGTCCCGGCCCCCTCGACAGCAAAAAAGGCATTGTACTTTCGCCGCCGAACCTGCCGGACTGGCGCGGGGTGCGTCTAAAGAAGATCATTGAAACGGAGTTCCGCATACCGGTCGCGGTCGAGAACGACGCGAACTGCGCCGGCCTCGGCGAAGCGATAGCAGGGGCGGGGCGGCACGCCTCAAGCATGGTCCTGTTGACGCTCGGCACGGGCATAGGAAGCGCTATAGTCCTTGACGGGAAACTGTGGACCGGGAAGGGCGGGTTCGCCGCAGAACTGGGGCATACATCAATAGATATCAACGGTCCCAGGTGCGGATGCGGCAACAGGGGATGCATAGAGTTGTACGCGTCGGCCACCGGCGTAGTGCGCCGCATGAAGAAGGCGCTTAAGGCGCGCGGCGGCGCAATGACAGCGGAAAGCGTATTCCTCGCTTCCGCCAAAGGCGGGAAGGCCGCGCGCAGGATAGTCGACGAGACCGCGCGTTATCTCGGGTGCGCCCTGGCTAATATAGTCAACGCGCTGGACCCTGAAGTGATAGTCCTCGCCGGAGGGATGGCAAAGGCGGGGAGCGGATTTATTGATAAAGCGGAAAAGGAAATGCGAGGACGGGCTTTAAAGGAATCATCAAGGGGAGTAAGAGTCGTGTCAGCTAAACTCGGAGAAGATGCCGGTATCATCGGCGCCGCATGGAGGGCGAAGGAGCTATGAGGAAGATATTGTTGCCGCTGTTCATTTTAATCGTTATGTCGGCATCCTGCCGGGTATTTGCCTCAGCTACGGAAACCGTAGTCTGGGACGGCTTCGAATCCAAGAACCTGTGGACGATCGCCCCGTGGGGAGACGCCGCAAAACTAACGGTCTCACCGGACAATAAGGTTGAAGGCCAGAAATGCTTCAAGGTCAGTTTCGGCCCCGAAGGAAAGCAGAATCCCCCGAAAGGCGTCGTGCTCGAGAGGGAGCAGTCGGCTATAGACCTTGATACGTCGAAGAAGCTTATATTGGATATTTTCAATGACGGCCCGCCCTTTGAGCTGGCCCTGGTCCTTTATACGGACGAATTCATCGAGAGCTCGACAACCACGGTCAGGAAAGGCCTCAATAAGGACATAGAATTCGACCTGCATGCGAAAGACTTCAAATCGCCGAACAGCAAATGGCAATACAGCTATTCCCCGCGTCCCGGGACTATCGCATGGCGCATAATGTTCATAATGTACGCCGAGGATACCGAGGCGAAGGCCAGCGTATATCTTGATAATATGCGGCTGGAGAGGGCGCCGAGGATAACCAGCGAGCAGAAGATAATACCGTTATCCGATTATAAGGAACCGAAGATCACGGCTATTAAGCCCTCGGCGGATAAGGTGGAACAGTACGGGAAGTTCGAGATCGACGTCGATTTCGAAGGCACTTACCAGCATCCCTACGATCCCGACAACCTGGACCTGATGGCCTATTTTACGTCGCCGCAGGGCAGGAAATACGCGATGCCCGGGTTCCTCTATTCAGGCAAGGTCGACGGCGTCAATATATCAGATGCTGTCTGGAAGGTCAGGTTCACGCCCGTCACGGCGGGCAAATGGGGATATTACGTGACGGTAAAAAACCCCAAGGGCATCGCCAAGTCGGAAACGATGTCGTTCGAGTGCCTGGCGCCTTCGGTGCCGGCCAGGGGATTCGCGCGGATAAGCAAGAAAGACCCGCTCTTCTTCGAGTTTGAGAACGGGGAATACTATTATCCGATCGGGCAGAACGTGGCGTGGGCGCCTTCCGCAGAGATGTTCGGGTATTACTTCTCGAAGATGCACGACAACATGTATAACTGGACCCGCGTATGGATGTCGAGCTGGCAATGCGCTATAGAGTGGCTCGATGTGGGCGAATTCCACGGCCTCAATAACTACAACCTGAAGAACGCAAAACTGCTGGACAGCATAACGGACCTGGCAAAGAAATACGACCTCTATTACCAGCTCGTCCTGAACCAGCACGGGCAGTTGAGCACTAAGATAGACCAGGAATGGCTGAATAACCCGTATAACAAGAAGAACGGCGGACCGTGCGAAAAGCCCGCCGATTTCCTGACGAGCCCCGAGGCGAAGAGACTCTATAAGATGCGCGTCAGGTATATCGTGGCGCGTTGGGGATATTCGACCAACATACTGGCCTGGGAGCCGTGGAACGAGCTCACGCTGATGGACGGTTACGACGCAAAACTCGATATCCCATGGCAGAAGGAGATGGCGCAGTACATGAATTCGATCGACCCGTACAGGCATATGATAACGACGAGCTATTTCGGGAACTTCCCGAAAGAGATCTGGAAACAGCCGGAGATATCTTACGGCCAGATACACATGTATACGCCGGAGATAGTCACGACCCTGGACGGGCTTTCCATGATAATGAAGGATTACAATAAGGCCTATTTTGTCGGCGAATACGGCGGAAGCAACCTTAGCGGCATAGACATACAGGATCCCGACGCGACCGTGCATCACAACGGTATATGGGCCGCGTATACGACCGCTTCGTCGGGCAGCGCGATGCCTTGGCAGTGGGATGAATATATCGATCCCAACAACCTTTATTTCCACTGGCTATCCCTTGCCAAATTCAACGAAGGAGAGGACAGGCGCGGCCAGCGCTACCGGTACAGCCGCGGCACGATGGAGTTCGATGACGGCACAATACTGATGGCGCAGGGTATCCTGAACAACAAGAGGGCCCTTATATGGGTCTATGACCTCTACAGGACGAAATTCAACCAGGGTGATGTCAAGCCGCTCGATTTGAAGGGCGCGGTCCTTACGGTCGCCGGGATGGAAAAAGGCGACTATAAGGTCGAATTCTGGGATACATATAAAGGGACGGTCACGGGGACGGCCCTGGCGGCATGCAATGGCTCGAAACTTGAGATACCTTTGCCTGAGATAACAAAGGACTTTGCGATCAAGGTTATATACGCCGACGATAAAGTCCGCCCGAAAGCAGGCAAGGCGTATATAGAATCAAAGTACCTCAAGAAAGACGCGCCGTCCGCGCCCAGGGACCTCTGGGAAGGATTTGAGGCGCAGGGCGACTGGGATTACGCGGGTTGGGGGGATAAGGTCAAGGTCTCGCTCGCCAAAGATAAGGTGACCGAAGGGAAGAGCTCATTCAAGGTCGTTTTCGATAAAGCCGGCAGGAGGACCGACGGCAAGGGCATCTGCGTCCAGAACACCAAGCTCGGACTCGACCTCTCAAAGGCGAAGAAGATGGTATTCGACGTATACCTGGACGCGCCGAACTCTATCGAAGTCTCGGTGGTCCTTAACAGCAAGGGTTTCTGCGAAAGCGTGCGCCGGATAATAGTCCCCGGCTGGAACAGGAACATAACATTCGACCTCATGGCGAAGACCTTCAAAAAGGAAACGTCCAAGTGGCAGCACAAGGGCGAGATCGACAGGGAAGAGCCGATGAAAGAGGTCATGTTCATGTTCTACCCGTGGGATGTGGAGTCCGGCAGTTTCTACATAGATAACGTCGGATTTACGCGATAATTTCCCTAAAATAAGCAACAAAGTTATCTTGACAAAGGACTATGAAAATGGTATATTTTCCCCGTAATAGTTATACCAGAGTATACTTGCCTTGTTCTCTATCAAATGAGTAATAGCTGACGTTACTTCTTTGTTTTAACTAACAGAGTATACTCGGTTATACTAACTAAAGGGAAAGGGGGTAGCAGCATGGTGAAGAAGTTAATGGTATTGGCGGGAATGGTCATGGCGCTGTCGTTTTGCGCCGCAGCGCATGCTACGGTCCAGTTTGATTTCGCGGCGGATACCCAGGGTTGGGCCGGCGAGGATTGGGGTTCAGGCCTCCCGTCTTTACAGCAGGTGGCCTGGTCGAAGGACCCCGATACGGGGAGCCTCGAGGCTAACACTTCAACTATGACGTATACGCGCGCGGACGGCTCCAACTGGGGCAAAGTCTATTTAAAGGGCGATCTTTCCGCTTCGAAGGACCTCTCGTCAGAACCCCTCTACACAATGGATTTTTACGCTCCGGATAACATTTATTACGGGAAGGCGAAGCTCGGCATAAGGACCGGCAGCGCCTGGGACCTTACCGAGTCGAGCGAGATCAGCCTTAACCCGGGATGGAACACCCTCGTCTGGGATATGAGCGGGACCTCAAACTTGGCTGACGCGAGACAGCTCGGCCTTGAAGTGTCGGGATGGCTTCCGGTCACCGGCGATGCGAAATGGAACATAGACAACGTCGCCACTAACCCGGTCCCGGAACCGGCCAGCATGCTTCTCCTTGGCGCCGGCCTTGCCGGCATCTTCGGTTTCAGGAAGAAAATTTCAAAGTAACATAAAATATTTAAAAGGGAGGAGGTGAAATGATAATGATGAAGCGTATCCTTATTATTACAGCTGTGTTATTGCTTGGGCATCCGGCGTTCGGCGCGACATTGTACGACTTCGAGACGGGCGTCGAGGGTTGGACGTTCCAGAATTACACGGACAGCCAGGCTATCTCTGCTGTGGCGCAGTCTTCCGCGCAGGCAGTTTCCGGTTCCTACTCATTGATGGGAACGACGCACCTCGTACCGGGCGACGCCAATTACAGCAAGGGCGAAGTGTTGATCAACAGGACCGCAGCAAACGCGCTGGACCTTAACGGTCTGCAGACGTCGGTATCGGTATATGCGCCGGCCGGGGCGGCGGGAACAAACCCTTCAGCCCCCAACGGATGGCAGATGTTCTTCAAGGACACGAACTGGAAGTCCTGGTACGGCCCTTGGAGCAACATGACGGAGAACGCATGGCAGTCGCTTTCCGTGACACCGGGAGTAACGTCCCCCGACTTCGTTGATTCCGGTTTCGACCCGACGAAGATAATGGTGATGGGCGTGAAGCTCGGTACAGGCGATGCTTCGACCGGAACCTTTGACGGCGCTATCTATGTGGACCAGTACAGCGTGGTACCGGAGCCTGCGAGCATGCTTCTTCTCGGAAGCGGTTTGATAGGCATCCTTGGTTTTGCGAGGAAGAAGAAGGCGTAACAAAAAACGTTAACAAGGCAAGTGTAGAAATAACAAGGGGGGTATTAAAGCTATGAGGAAAGTCAGAAAAGACCTGCTCCCTCACCCGAAAATAGCTTTGATCGCCCCCCTGGTTATTTCCTGCCGTGCCCGAAACCGCAGGGGCGTCGCGCTGATACTTACCGTGGGCATCCTTGCCCTCCTGGCGCTGATAGGCACATCTTTTGCGATAAACATGACCACCGATTATAAGGGGACTAAGAATTCCGTCAGCATTGTCAAGGCAAGGTATCTTGCGGAGGCCGGTATATGCAGGGCGGCCGCGGAACTGCGTTACGGGGCCGGAGGGTTCACCAGCGACGCAATCGACTCCTCGACCGAAACGTGGGCCGGGACAGACCCTTATTCGGCTGATATCGGCAGCAATAACAGCGGGTATGTAGTGACAAGGATATCCGATTGCGCCGGCCGCATATTTATTAACGACACGAACCCGAACCTTAGGAATATCCTCGCCAGCCTCGCCTCGGCCTGCGGCCTGGCCGCTTCAGACGGGGAGGCGATATTCGATAACCGCCCGGCCGGAGGATACTCGTCCTCTGAGGAGATAAGAACTGTGCCTGGTTTTACCCAGGCCAAATATGACGCGTTAGCGGATTTCGTGACGGTACGCGCGTATGTGGACCCGGATGTCTCCTCTGCAGCGTATCCGTATGCCGCGGCCCCAAGGGCTCCGGTAAATGTCAACACGGCCGGCAGGGAAGTCCTGATAGCGGTGCTTAACGGCATCAGCGACGGATCGGGTACGGTCTCTTCCGCTGAGGCGGCTTCGCTCGCCGACCACCTGATCAATGGCAGGCCTTACGCGACATATGACCAGCTTTGGGCGAGGCTGCTTACCGCGGAAACCCTCGGTTATATATCGGACGGGGACGCCGCCATCGCTTTGGCGAACGCTAACCCTAACACGGACCTGATGAGGTTCAATCCTAATTTTTCCTGGCGCTATAAACACGTATCAAAGGGCAACCCGAACGACGTTTCGGGTTATGACAGCAACGGCGCCCCATATGCCGTCGACAAGGCCTCGTTGACCGTATATACCACGGAATTTTCCTTTAATTCAGGCGGCTATTACGAGATAGAATCGACCGGCATAGCGCGCAACGCGGCCGGCATGCAGGCCGCGACGAAGAGCCTACGCGCATGCGTAAAACTTTTTGATATATGGAGGCAGACCACCCAGGCGCAGTTTGCGCTGGGGACTCCCGGCAACGTCGAGCTCTATCCGGAACCCCCGACGGCCGCGGCCGCGTCCTATGACGGGCAGGTCATGATCTCCAGGATGCATTCGGCTACACCTGCGGCGGGAAGCCCTCATTTTTTGCATAAGATGGACGGCCTGGACGCCGACAGCGCCGGCGGAAGCGCGGCCAGGACAAGTTTCGCGTGGGTGCCGCTGAACCCGAACCTCGCGAGCGTCATCGACGCGGCCGACCCGGGAAATATCTTTCCCGACGGCCTCTTCTTCCCGAGGAACGATGCGACCACTAACTACTGGTTCCGCCCCGAGGGAAATATCGATTCCGCGGACGGCACCCTCGAGATATGGTTCAAGCCGAACTGGCAGTACCATTATGCGACGTTCAACAACGCATGGCATTCCGCGAAGGTCTTCGAGGCGCAGAACAGGGGGACCGGCGGAGGCGGGTTCAACTGGGGCAACTCCTCGATGGACCTCTATATCGCCGCGGACGACGACACGCTGCGCTGGAGGATCAACAACAAGAACGGCACGCAGTACACGATGCAGGCGACGATGCCCAACACCTGGAAGCCGGGGACATGGCATCATATCGCGATTACGTGGGATTACGAGGATTTCCTTAATGACCCGGCGTGCGCCCAGGTATTCTATATCGACGGAAGCAGCGTCATGTCATGGAACATAAAGAACGAGCCGTACCAGTTCATCGGCGATAACGGCCTCGAGTTCGGCTGCGATACGCCCTACCAGGAACCGCCGAACGCGACTTACGGGGAGGTAAGGATATTCGCCT
>JAQUSA010000023.1:8372-9657 GCA_028715315.1 Candidatus Omnitrophota bacterium
GTCATGTCATGGAACATAAAGAACGAGCCGTACCAGTTCATCGGCGATAACGGCCTCGAGTTCGGCTGCGATACGCCCTACCAGGAACCGCCGAACGCGACTTACGGGGAGGTAAGGATATTCGCCTCGAGCGCCGCGACATCGCCGGGCATGGACTACGCGGCCGGCGTATACTATGACGTCGGCGACGCGAGTTTCGTATCCTCTTCGCGCGCGCTCGGGGCCGTGAGGCTCGGGACTATAGCATGGACCGAACACACCGCGGATGCGGCGGGAAATCCCGTAGTCCCCGGCGCCGACCTGACATTCGACGTGTTCGACGGGGCGAATTGGCTCGGGAACAGCGCGGGAAGGTCGAATCCCGCCGGCAACCCTCTCGGGATATTGACCGCGGGAGCGGGGGCCGTGCAGTACAGTGCAAATTTCCTTGAGACCGGCAGCGGGCTGTTCGATACCCCGGTCCTCGACGATGTGACTATAACGTATTCCGGGGGGGTCGAGGTGCTTTATTGGAGGGACATCTAGATGAAGAGCGCGCTCATATCCCTGATGATATTGGCCGTCTCCTGCGCCGGCGCCTCTGCCGCCGAGCTGAAGGCGGAAGGTTACGGCAGGGCAGCCTCATCGAAGTACGAACTCAGCGTCTCCGCCCAGGCGAAGAGCCTTTCCAACGGCGACGCGATACTGGTAAAATACAACACGAACCTTCCACGCATGACGGTCCTGTATATGTCGGTCCGGTCGCTTGACAGGATACTGGTCACTCGCAAGCAGACGGTCGAGGGGCCGGCGTTCGCGATAAGGTTCGGCCCGTTCGAGAACAAGAGATTTACCCCGGGCATCTATGTAGTCGACGTGTCGTGCATCCCGGAACGCCAGGAGAGCGACGCGATAAAAAAGGAACTCTCCGGCATGGACAACCTTGTGGCTTCAGCGGAACTCAGGATCGGGCGGGCTGAGGATTACGAGATCACGACCGGAAAGCGCAAGGCGGCGCTTATCGCGGAATTGAAGGGGATCGAGTCCCTGTATGCGGCACTCAACGACGCCCATGCCGCGCAGAAGAAGGAATTCGACAGGGAGAAATGGGACGCGTTCTCCGCGGAACTGCAGCAGGGCGTCAAAAAGGTCAAAGACTTCGACGAAGATTACCGCGCTAAGATGCTGGTCATGGATTACGCGGCCCAGGAGAACATAAAGATGATGATGGCGGACACGCTTGATAAGCTCTGGATAAGATACGCGGAAGAGCTCTGCAAGGATAACGGGATAGATTTCAAGGCGC
>JAQUSA010000024.1 GCA_028715315.1 Candidatus Omnitrophota bacterium
GAAGGCAGCTGCTCTATCCAACTGAGCTACAGGCGCGTAAAACATTAAAGGGCGTCGGTACCGATTATACCTTTTATCCGGCCTTGAATTCTATAAAAATAAATCTGGTCGGGGCGCCCGGACTTGAACCGGGGACCTTCTGCTCCCAAAGCAGACGCGCTAGCCAAACTGCGCTACGCCCCGCAGAACTAAAAAACGCTCCCAATCGTCGGGGAGCGAGCGCGATTTCGCAGTTAGATTCTACCAATTCGCGCTTGCAAAGTCAAACGCTTTTAATATAGAATACTACCTATGCAGGAACAGGCCAGGCCGGGGGGCATCCCCTTTCTACAAAAGATATTTTTCCTATTGGTCCTTCTCGTCATCCTGGGCTCGATAGGGCTGTGGTATGTCAACGAGTACATTATGCCGACAAAGGGCAAGGCGCTCGTCCTCGACTACCTGGTCAAGGCCACCGGCCGCGAGGTGGCTCTCGGCGGCATCTACTATAACCCGTTCCGCGGCATAATACTCAGGGACCTCACGGTCTCGGACGACCCGAAATACGCCCGCAAGTTCCTTGAGATAAGGAAGCTCTACCTTAACATCCTCTACCTCCCGCTGCTCCAGGATAAGAAACTGGTCGTCTCCTCTGTAAGGATCGAGTCCCCGAGGATATATATCACAATTGACGACAAGAATGAATGGAACTTCGGCTCATTGCTGTTCCTGAAGGATATGAAGCCGGATGACCAGGCAAAGGTCCTCGTGAACAGCATATCGATCTCGGGCGGCTCCTGCGTCTTCGAGGACCTGGCAACCGAACCGGATTTCAAAAAAGAGTTCAGGGACATGGTTTTTTCCGCTTCCCTCTCCTACCCGCTGAAAGTAAAATACAGGATGAGCTCCGATCTCGACATAACGAGGAAGAGCTCGATGTCAGCGGACGGCGAATTCGTCCCGGCAAGCAGGAATACGACGCTTAACCTCAAGCTTAAGAACGTGCCGCTGGAGGAATTCAAGCCGTATTATTCCGGCATGCCGTTCAACTCCCTCTCGGGAAACCTCAGCGGAAACATAAGCGCGGCATTTTCACCGGAGAACAGCCTGACGGTAGCGGCCATGACCTCCGTGAACTCGCTGGACCTCGTGCGCGACGATCTCACCGCCAAGGGCGGCATAGACCTCAGCGGCAAGATGACGGTCGACCTTAAGGACAAGGCAAAGCTCAAGATGCCGTGTGTGGTCACGGCGTCCGCCAAGATGGGAAAGCTCGACCTGGCGTCAAAGGATTTCGCGGTCAAGGGAGGCGCCGACGCGAACGGCAAGTTCGTATTCGACCTGAAGGATAAGGCCGTCCCGTTGAAATACACCGCCGATACGCTTCTGCGCGACACGAAGATATCCGGCGTCCCGGCTTTCGGTTCGATAGACAGGATAAACGGAAAGATATATTTCGACGAGACGAAGCTCTGGACCGACCTGCTCAAGGGGCTCGCGAAGGGATTCGACTGCGTATTCTCGGGAAGCATAAAAGATTATAACAACCCCTACCTGACGCTTACCGCGAAGACGGACCTCGATCTCGCGAGGCTCGGGGAGCTGCTCCCCCTCGAAACCAAGGAAAAGCTCAAAGGTTACGCTTTCAGCGGCATAGGCAAGATAGCTCTTAACGTGAACGGACCGCTGAAGGAACAGGCTAAGGTCCCGCTCGCATATACGATAGCATCGGAGCTTCTCGATTGCAGCATCAAGCCGGATTTCCTCGACAAACCGATAAAATCCATAAACGGGAACCTGTCCATAAAGGGGGAATCGCTCACGCTGAGGAATATCTCCGGGTTCTTTGATGACAAGAAATACCTGCTGAGCGGCGATGTGGCAGGTTTCAGGACGCCTGCATGCGACCTCTCCCTCTCCTCCGACGACCTTAAGCTTAAGGCCGTCTTCAAATCGCTTGAAAACTCGATCATATTCAGCAAATTCGACGGCAAATACAGGGAAAGCGTCTTCAACCTGGCCGGTTCTTTCTCGGAGTTCAAGGATCCCGCCCTGGATATCAGGGGAACCTTGAATACGAAACTGTCGGAGTTGGCCGCGTATATTCCCAAAGAAAGCAGGATATTATTCGATAAGCTCGATCCGCGCACCGCGGTCTCGACGGCCTTCAAGTTCAAGGGCAAGGCAAAGGAACAAAGCACCTGGCAGGTTACCTTGGACAGGTTATCGGCGAAATCCGATACCGAAGAAATGCTGGTCCTCGGCACGATCAACGACCTTAAGGACCCGACGATCGACATCCGCGGCAGCCTGAAGACCGGCATAAATGAGCTCAAGAAATTCCTTTCAAAGGAACAGGCGGCGCTGCTTGATAAGAACGAGATCGGCGCCGAAAGTATTTCGTCCAAGTTCGCATTTCAGGGCAGGCAAAAGGATATGGGGTCATGGAAGGCGGACCTGGTGGCGGATTCACCCGTGCTTATCGTAAAGAAGCTGAAATTCAACTCCTGCCATCTCGAGGGAAAATTCAAGGACAGGTATATAACCGTCTCCCGGCTGACGGCGGAACCCTATGACGGGACATTGGCCGCGAATGCCGTATTCGACCTGAACAAAGCCGACACGCAGTACGTCGTCCAGATAGGCGTGCGCAACATAGACATTGCCAGGTGGAAGGACGATACCGATATGAAAGACAAGAAATTGAGCGGGCGTTTTTCGGCGAACGCGGATCTCGGCGGGTTTATGAACGATATCAACACGCTCAAGGGCAACGGAAAGTTCCAGATAGCCGACGGAAAGTTCTGGGAACTGCCCGTATTTTCGGGCCTCGCAAATATACTGTATATCCCCGGAGTAAGCAAGATAGCCTTCGGCCAGGCGCAGGGTTCGTTCACGATAGCCAACAGGAATATCCACACTGAGGATACGCAGCTGAATTCCGAGCAGATGAACCTGAACGGCGTAGGCAACGTGGATTTTGACGGAAACCTCAACTTCCAGGTGACGGCGGCGTTCGATAAGGGGCTCCTGCAGGTGCCCTCTTCCCTCGGGCCTTTTAGGGACCTCTTCATAGACAAGGAAGGCAATTACCTGGGGGACATAAAAGTCGACGGGACCACGAAGGAACCTAAATACAAAATAAACTCGCCGTTCAATAATATATTGAAGAACAAGCTCTTCGACAATATCAAGAAAGGCCTTTTCGGAGGAAATTCAGAATAACGGCGCGGGCTTTCCTTAGCGCCCTGCCGCGGTGGCTTACGGAATTCTTCCGTGGAGCGGATATCTCCGCGAAGGTCTTCCCGAATCCCGGGGAATAGAATACCGGGTCATACCCGAAACCCTTTTTGCCTTTCGGCTCAAGCGTTATCCGCCCCGGGCATTCCCCCCTGACCGTCCCCAATATTCCTTTAGGAACGGCGATGGCTACGGCCGAGACGAACTTCGCCCTCCTTTTACCTGCCGGGACGTTCCTGAGGAGCTTAAGCAGTTTAATATTGTTGTCTTTGTACGTCGCCCCCGCTCCGGCGAACCTGGCTGACCTGACGCCCGGCCTTCCCTTGAGGGCATCGACCGCAAGGCCGGAGTCGTCGGCGATAGTGAGCCTTTTCGTGTATCTAGCTATCTTGAGGGCCTTCAGCTTCGCGTTCTCTTCGAAGGTCTTGCCGGTCTCTTTGACCGCGGGAGCGGAAGGAAAATCGTTAAGGTCGAGGACCCTGACCCCCAGCCCTTTCAGCAGGGCCTTGAGTTCGCGCTTCTTATCTTTATTGCGGGATGATATTACTATCTCTTGCACTTATATGCCCAACAGTTTCTTCTGGATATCTATCAGCTGCCCGATGCCTTTTTTTGCCAGGCCGAGAAGGCCGTGGAGCTGTTCTCCGTCGAACGGCTCTCCCTCCGCCGTTCCCTGTATCTCCACGAATTTCCCGCTGCCGGTCATCACGATATTCATGTCCACGTCAGCCTTGGAATCTTCATCGAACGCGAGGTCGAGCACCGGCTCGCCCTTGATAAGGCCGACGCTGGTAGCCGCCACATAATCGAGTATAGGGAGCTTGCTGATGGTCCCCCTCTTCTTGACCAGGGATAAGGCATCCGCAAGCGCGATAAAGCTCCCGGTTATGGACGCGCAGCGCGTCCCGCCGTCCGCCTGTATCACATCGCAGTCTATCCATACGGTCCTTTCGCCGAGCGCGGTAAAGTCGACGACCGCCCTCAACGAACGCCCAACAAGCCTCTGTATCTCATGCGTCCTGCCGCCGATATTGCCTTTCACCGACTCCCTTTGGACTCGCTGCTGGCACGAGCGCGGGAGCATCGAATATTCGGATGTGACCCATCCCGTACCCTTTCCCTTCAGGAACTGGGGGACACCGTCGTCCACCGTCGCGGAACATATGACCTTCGTGTCGCCTAGCTCTATAAGGCACGAGCCTTCGGCGAATTTCAGGTAGTTCCGTGTGATGCTTACCTTGCGCAGGACCTCAGCTCCCCTGCCGTCCGTCCTCTTTATCATCTATATTTCCTTTCCCTTGGAATCTATCCCGACTATCGCCGGAAAATCCTTTAACTTAAGCCTGTAAACCGCCTCAGCGCCCAGGTCCTTATAAAGGACGGGCTTTGATTCCGTTATCCTTTTCGACAGGTACGCGCCCGCGCCCGCTATCGTGATGAAATAGACCGCCTTATATTTCTTTATCGCGAGCTTCACATCCCGCGAACGCGAGCCCTTGCCTATCATACCCTTAAGGCCCGCCTTAAGCAGGCGCGGCGTGAAGGGATCCATCCGGCTTGAGGTCGTCGGGCCGCAGGAGCCTATGGCCCTCCCGGGAGAGGCAGGCGTCGGACCGGCATAGTATATCGTCTGGCCTTTTATCATCGCCGGAGTTTTTTTTCCGCAGATCGCCTTTACAAACCTGACATGCGCCTGGTCGCGCGCGGTGTATACATAACCGTTGAGCAGCACCTCGTCTCCCGCCTTAAGCGGGCTGGCCGCCTCTGTTTTGAGCGGAAGATGTATCCGTCGCGGCATCAAATAGTCTTTGTCGCGCTCCTTGTCGCGTGGCACGATATGCTTACGCATACGGGCAGCCCGGCTATATGCGTGGGGTATTCCTCGATGTTGACGCCGAGGCAGGTCGCTTTGCCGCCGAAACCCATAGGGCCTATCTTCAGCGCGTTCACCCTTTTCTTCGATTCCCGTTCCAGCCTTGCGATATGCGTCTTCGCGTTACGCCTGCCCAGCGGGCGTAACAGGGCCTCCTTCGCGAGGATGCAGGCCTTGTCTATCGTCCCGCCGATCCCCACCCCGATTATATACGGCGGGCAGGCGTCGGCCCCGGCCTTCCTGACGGCTTCGACTATAAACCTCTCTATATCCCCTGCTCCCTGCGTGGGATTGAACATCTTTATTAGGGTCTTATTCTCGCTGCCGAACCCCTTCGGCATAACCGTTATCTTTATCCTGCCGCCCGGAACTATCCTCGTATGGATGACCGCAGGGGAATTATCGCCGGTATTTTTCCTCAGCAGCGGGTCGGACACGACAGACTTGCGCAAGTAACCTTTCCCGTATCCGCGGCGTATGCCTTCGTTCACGGCTTCGGCCAGTCCGCCTCCGGTCACCGCGGCCTGTTGCCCGATATCGATGAAGACTTCAGCCATGCCCGTGTCCTGGCATATCGCGGTCTTCGAACATTTCGCGATCGCGGCGTTCTCGACAAGGATGCCGAGGACCTTCTTCGCTTTTCCGGGCCTCTCGGACGAATAAGCCTTTTTCAGCGCCTCCAGAATATCTTTCCTCAGCGTAAAATTAGCGTCCATCGAAAGCGCGGAGACCGCGGAACTTATCTCTTTTGCGCTTATCTTCCTCATCTTATGCCTTCAATCTTGTGCAATTGGGGTATCACCCTTACATCCGTTAATTTTTCCCGGGCCTTCTTCTGCCATCCCATTATCCTCGCGACATCGGGCCTGCTCTTGAACTCACCGAACTCCGAAGCAGGCTGCAGGACCAGCGGGATACCGCTGTCCACGCTCTCGATCAGCGCGACCGCTTTATCTATGTCGGATTCCTGCGTCTCATCGGTGATCACCATCTTCACGAACACTTTCCTGGATTTGGCGGCGTGGAGGAATGCCAGGTGCTCTTCCCAGAAATGTTTGTCTTTCGTGGATGAGGGCAGCTTGATGTCCATCGCGATAATATCCACGGCGCCGATCACGTCGTTAAGCCTGTCCGGCATCGTGCCGTTCGTATCGAGATGTATGCTGTACCCCTTCTCCTTCAGCGGGGGAAGCAGGCATTTCAGGAAATGAGAGTGAAGCAGCGGTTCGCCTCCGGTGATCGTGATCGCGCCGGCCGTATTGCCGGCGTTGGCGTCTACGATCCTGTCGACGATGGACCTGATAGAGGATTCCTCGGGGGCGACCGGCTGGGGTGTGTCGCAAAAGGCGCATCTCATATTGCAGCCGTGGAAACGCACGAAGACATGGGGCTCCCCCGCGTATACTCCCTCCCCCTGGACCGAGAGAAAAACTTCCGAAACCTTCGCGGTCGGCTGCTTGAAGACTACTTTCATATTGTTGTCAAAGGATCGGTCACTTTAGCCTCCTTAAAGCCTTTTGCCCTGATAACGCACGAATCGCACTTAAAGCACGGACGCCTGTTCCCCGAATAACACGACCATGTCTGCCCAAACGGCACTCCGAGCTTCCTGCCCAGTTTTATGATATCTGCTTTCGTCATATCCACAAGCGGGGCCAATACCTCTATCCTCCTCTTCTCGACGCCCGCCTTCGTTCCGGATCTTACGAGCTCGTTGAATATCCTGAAATGCCGCGGCCTGCAGTCCGGGTATCCGCTGTAATCAACGGCGTTCGCGCCTATAAATACAGCCGAAGCGCCTATGACTTCCGCGAACGAGACGCCGAAACTCAGGAATATCGTGTTCCTCGACGGGACATAGGTCGAGGGGATGCCTTTACCTATCCGCCGGCCCTTGGGTACAGCCATACTCTTATCCAACAGCGCGCTGCCCTTCCAGGGCATCCGGAACTTTACGATCCGGAACGGGGCGCCGCGCAGCCTCGCTATCCTTTTGGCCGAGTTGACCTCTTTCCTGTGGCGCTGGCCGTAATCAAAGATCAGGCACTCGCAATCATATCCTTTGCTCACGGCGTAATACAGCGTAGTGGCCGAATCCAGCCCGCCGGAGAGCAATACTACCGCCTTACCTGCCCCGCGCATGGGTTTCCTCATTTATAATATGTGGCGCGCGAATCCTTTGTCTCCCACACGCTTACCCTTACGAGCGAAACCTTCCGCGAGGAATCCTTAAGCGACTTCCTGAGATACTCATATATGTATTTCGCGATATTTTCCGCGGACGGATTTTCTTTTTTGAAAAAGGCGATCCCGTTAAGGTCGCGGTGGTCGAGCGTATCGAGGACATCGTTAAGTTTCTTTTTCAGGTCCTTGAAATCCATCGAAAGCCCGCCCGCGTCGAGCTTTTTCGCGGCGACGAAAGCCTCGACGTCCCAGTTATGCCCGTGCAGGGATTCGCACTTGCCCTTATATCCCTTCAGCCTGTGGGCCCCGCTGAAGCTTGCCCTTACCGATATCTCAAACATCTTTCACCTGTTCCGCCGCCTTGACATCCTTCCCGAGGAACTTCTTCGCCACATCCATGAATTTTTCCGGCGCGTCGCTTACGTAAAACTTGGTGCGGCCCGTCCTCTTGCCGGGATATTTGGCCCCGCACTCCTCAAGCAGGTTCTTCGCTTCCCTGGCGGTCTCTTCCGCGGAATCTACGAGCTTGACCGTCTTTCCCAGGGCTTTGCCGATGGCTTTCTTAAGGAGCGGGTAATGCGTGCATCCGAGTATGACGGTATCTATGCCTTTTTCCTTGAATCCCGAAAGGTATTTCTTTGCGGCGGCTTCCACGATGCCGTCGTTCGCCCATCCCTCCTCGGCCAGCGGCACGAACAACGGGCAGCTCCTGCTGAAGACCTTTATCCTCGGGTTTATCGACCTGACTTCCTGCTCATAGGCGCCGCTCGTTATCGTGGCGTTCGTGCCGATAACGCCTATCCTGCCGTTCCTTGTCGCGCGTATCGCCGCCTTGGCGCCGGGTTTGATGACCCCTATTATCGGGACGCTGAAGAACTTGCTCAGGAAAGGCAGCCCGATCGCCGACGACGTGTTGCATGCTATTATTATGAGCTTGACGTTGAAGTTGAGCAGGAAGAGCACGTTCTCTATCGAGAATTTCCTTATCGTGGATTCCGACTTTGTGCCGTACGGGACCCTTGCGGTATCGCCGAAATAGATGATATCCTCGTTCGGCATCTCTTTCATCAGCTGCTTTACGACGGTCAGGCCGCCGACGCCGGAATCGAAAACCCCTATAGGCCTGTCTTTCATTGAGTGAACCCGTCCGTAGATTCGTATATCTTCTTGTAGTTTAATATTCCCCTGGTTATCGCGGAAGCGACCGCTTCGCGGTATTCCGGGTCCCTGAGGTTCCTCTCCTCGGCGGGATTGGAAATGAAGCCCACCTCGACCAGCACCGACGGCATCTGCGTGCCCCGGAGGACACAGAACCTGGCGCTCTTTACCCCCCGGTTCTTCAGCGAGGTCTGGTCATCGACGGCTTTGGCTATATACTTGGCCAGCTCTATCGACTCCTCGCGGTTCTCGGTATAGACGAGGTCCCATACGGTCGCCTCGAGGTCGGTGTTCCGGTGCAGGAAGGACGTATCGTCGAATTTCAGGAAAGAATCCTCCGCGGCCTGCACCGCGCGCGCGTTATCGTCGACCGCATTCGAAAGGTAATAGACCTCGAACCCGCGGGCGCCCTTCAACCTTGCGGCGTTAGCGTGCACGCTCACAAAAAAATCCGCGTCGCTCTCGTTCGCGATCTGAGACCTCTTCGTGAGCGGTATGAACTTGTCCCTTTCGCGCGTCATGACCGCATTCACGCCGTTCTCCGCGAGCTTATCCTTCACGCGCTTCGATATATCGAGCACGAGGTCCTTTTCCTTCAGGCCCGTCTTGCCTATTGCGCCGGGATCATCCCCGCCGTGGCCAGGGTCTATCACTATCTTCCTGATAAGGTACTTCTGCGTTACAGGGGGCTGCGGGCCCCTCGTTATCTGCGGCCGGCCGAGTAACTTTCCCATCCTTTCGACCGCGAAATCCGCCGGTATGGCGACCGCCCCCCCATAGAATACCACGGGAGAGCCCATCTTCTCAGGGCGGCCGTTTACGACCGCATATTCCATCCCTACATAAAAAGAAAAGGACTTGTTATCCTTTACGAGGTCGGCTTTCCTCGCGATCGTGTCCCACTCGCATCCCGCCTGGTAATATTTCGCTATGACCGCGAGCGGTATATAGTCCCTGCCGTCGACCTTTACGGTCTGGGATGCGAGAGCGCCCCTGAGTGAACTCCTCCTCGGGACCGTCGCGCAGCCGGCAGTGGAAAGCAGGACCGCCGATATGATTAAAGATACCAGCCTTTTCTTGATCGTTCTCCCCTTTATGGTGGAGGCGCGGGGATTCGAACCCCGGTCCTTAAGTCACTTGCTAAGAGCTCCTACATGCGTTTCCTGCAATTTGTCGTTTCGCCGATACGGGCGCGTAAGCAGGCCCGCTACCGTAACGACTA
>JAQUSA010000025.1 GCA_028715315.1 Candidatus Omnitrophota bacterium
TAGATATACTCAGGGACATGGGTGCGAATATCAATATCGAGAATGAAAGAGAGGTCGCGTCCGAGCCGGTCGGTGATATAATAGCGGAGTACGGAGGCCTTCGCGGAGTTACGGTCGAAGGGGACCTCATACCGAGGACGATCGACGAACTCCCGGCCGTTATGATCGCGGCGGCTTTCGCTTCCGGCACCACGGTCATAAAGGGAGCCCAGGAGCTGAAGATCAAGGAGACCGACAGGATTAGTTCAATGGCCGCGAATCTCAAGAACATGGGCGCGAAATTCTCGCTAAGGGGCGATGATATATTCATCGAGGGATCGGATAACCTGAGGGGAATAACGGCTATGAGCTTCGGCGACCACAGGACCGCGATGTCGATGCTGATCGCCGGTTTAGCCGCTAAAGGCGAGACCACGGTGGACGACACCGATTGTATCGCGAAGTCTTACCCTGATTTTATCGAACATCTTGGACGATTGACCTAAATGAGGAAGGGGGATGAGATGAGAAAGGCTGTATTTATTGCGGGGTTATTGGTGATCTGTTCGTTTATTTCCGGGTGCGGCCCGGGAAAGCCCGAACCCGTGAGGGCTGTCCCTGACAACATATCCCGCGACGAATATAACTTATATCGCGATGTGTTGGACCAGGAATTCCATGGCAAGGGCGATGTCGTGATAAAGGAGCGGACGCTGATCCCGGCCAATTCCAACGATTTTGGCGGCGTGGTCCGTCCCCAGATGATAAAGGAGTTCGGCAAACAGCTTAATGTGAGCCTGATCGACGCGTTCGTCCAGGCCAATCTGAAGCCGGCCGCCATAAACCAGGATATGCTGGGATATAAGACGGCGACGGTGCTTACGGCGGACGCGGAGAAAGAGATGTTTGCGGACGTCCAGATATTCTATGAGAATTTCCGCGCGAAATACCCGAATCCTTCCAGGATGGTGGAATTTTCACGCGTTGCGTTCGACTATAAGATGACAAGGGCTATCGTGTATTTCGGAAAGATCTTTTATTCGGGGAAGTCGAGCTCGGGGTCTTACCTGTTCATGAAGAAGGCCAAGGGGAAATGGGTTATAGACAAGAGCCTGGCCGCATGGAGCCTATAAGGTTCCGCCCAGATTGCCGTTGACTTTTATGCGGGGGTTTGGTATCCTTTTAGAATATCAGGAGGAGGGTAATGAAGAAGCCATTCGATGTCATAAGGAGAGTTTTTAACAACATCTCAGGCATGTTCTCTAATGACATGGGCATCGATCTGGGCACCGCGAGCACGCTTGTATACGTAAAGGGCCAGGGGATAGTGCTTTGCGAACCTTCAGTCGTCGCCATTGAGAAAGGGACCAACCATGTCCTGGCGGTCGGCGAAGAGGCAAAACGCATGCTGGGCCGCACACCCGGTTCGATCGTGGCCATAAGGCCGATGAAGGACGGAGTGATCGCAGATTTCGAGATCACCGAGGCTATGCTTCGGTATTTTATTAATAAGGTCCATAACAGGAGGGTGCTTGTCCGTCCGCGCATGGTAATAGCGATACCCTCGGGCATCACCGAGGTCGAGAAACGCGCGGTCAAGGACTCCGCCGAGAGGGCCGGAGCCCGCGAAGTATACCTCGTGGAAGAGCCGATAGCCGCCGCGATAGGCGTCGGGTTGCCGATACAGGAACCCGCGGGAAATATGATAATAGACATTGGCGGAGGCACGACGGAGATGGCGGTTGTATCCCTGTCGGATGTCGTCTTCTCGAAGTCGATACGCATCGGCGGCGACGAGATGGACGATGCGATAATCCAGCATCTCAGGAAGACTTATAATCTTATGATCGGCGAGCGCACTGCCGAGGAGATAAAGATAAAGATAGGTTCGGCGTATCCGATGGAAGAGGAATCGACCATGGAAGTCCGCGGACGCGACCTCGTGGCGGGATTGCCGAAGACGGTAACGATCTCATCGGAAGAGGTAAGGGAAGCCCTTGCGGAACCGACGGCAGCTATCGTGGAGGCGGTCAGGATAACCCTTGAGCGTACGCCCCCGGAGCTTTCCGCGGACCTTATTGAGCGCGGGATGGTACTGGCCGGAGGCGGCGGGCTCCTGAGAGGGCTCGATAAGCTGCTTTCCGAACAGACGGGCCTGCCTGTCCATATCGCCGAAGACCCGATAACCGCAGTAGCTTTGGGAACGGGAATGGTCCTTAGCGAGATAAAATACCTTAAAAAGGTTACCGTTACAACCGCCTCGAAGAGCCCTGAATCCCAGTAGAAGATGTGAGAAAATTCCAGAACAAATCCCTAATCGCGATAGTAGCAGTGTCCCTTCTGATAGCCCTTCTTGTCGTATCAGAATCCTTCACCAACGGAACCACCCTGACGCTTTATTCCGTACTGCAGCTCCCCACCAGGATAGCATCGGCGGTATTCCAGACCGGATATGAACTCCTGCATTTCAAAAGCATAGCTAATGAGAACTCCAGGTTGAAGAGGGACGTCGCCGCGCTGAGTTCCAGGGCCGCGGCGATGGACGAAGCCGTGTCCGAGAACAGGCGGTTGAAGGGCCTGCTTTCCCTGAAAGACAGGATAGCGAAACGTTCCGTCGCGGCTAAAGTGACCGGAAGGGATTTCTCGAACTGGGGGGAGAGCCTTATAATAAACAAAGGTTCCGGGAACGGCATAAAAGAGGAGATGGCCGTATTGGCGTCAGGCGTGGTCATAGGGAAAGTGACCGCCGTCGGCATAGGAAGTTCGCGCGTCTCGCTGATAACCGACCCTGAGGTAAGGGTTTCGGTGGTGTCGCAGAGAGGCAGGGCGGGAGGCTTAATGTATGGCATTGCCCACGGCCGGTGCATAATGAAATTCATATCTAAGGATGCGGATATAAAGGCGGGAGATACCGTTGTGACGTCCGCAGTAAGCGGGGTATATCCCGCGGGTTTCCTTGCGGGCAGGGTCCTGGATGTCAAGATGGAGTTCAACGGGATGTACCAGTTTGCGGTGATCGAGCCCGTGATAAATGCTATGGCTGTTGAGGAGGTGCTTGCGGTAGAATGAGCTGGTTAGCTGTAGTGTCCGCGTTGACGGTCATGTCCATACTCGAGGCGGCAAGCCACAATTATATTAAGCTTCTCGGGGTAAGCCCCGAGGTGATGCTTACCGGCGTGCTGTTCTTTGCGTTGAATTCAGACAGGCGTAAAGGCGCAATAACCGGGCTCATAGCGGGCCTGCTGAAGATAACTTTCACCGGGATGCACCCTGTCATCATGCTGCTTTACGGTTCGGTCGGTTTTGTCGCCGGAATGTACAAGGAAGCCCTTTACAGGAACCTGGCCTCCGCGCAGATGATCGTCGCGGCTATAGCGGTGTTCTTTACCTCGATCGTATACGATATATTCATCTCGTCGAAGGGATTCCCTTATTATAAGGCGGTCCTATTTCTTTCCGTGCCTGCGGCCGCCTATACGGCTGTCCTTGCGCCGGTGATATTCAGGGTGCTGGAGTCTATAATGCCTCCGGTGGAGCTAGATTACAGGGAGATAGTTTTCAAGAAGAAGGTATACGACGGCCGCCGGCCCCAATAGGGATCAAATGCGCAGCAGGATATATTCAACGATCATAAATATCGCGTTCCTCGTGATACTTGCGGGCATCTTCTACCTGCAGGTGTTAAGGTGGCCTCTCTATCATACGCTTGCCAAGAATAACCATATACGGCTGATACCGTTCCCGGGCCTGCGCGGGACGATATACGACCGCAACGGCCTCGCGATGGTCGACAACAGGCTCTCGTTCGATGTGGTGATCATCCCTCAGGAGGTCGAGAACACCGATAAGACATACGATAGGCTTTCTCAGGCCCTCGGGATCTCAAGGGCGAAGATCGAATCGATAATAAGAAAGGAATCCTCGGCCCCTTTCGCGCCGATAACTATCTCGGGCGATGTGGATAAGGACCTCGCCTTCTCGCTTGAAGAACAGAAACAGAGGCTGCCGGGCGTCCTGGTCCTCCCGAGGACTATACGCTGGTATATATACGGCGAGAGGGCTTCCCATGTCATCGGGTATCTCGGCCTTATCAACAAGAAAGAGCTCGACGACCTCGAGGACTACGGGTATTCGGTGAGCGACCTCGTCGGGCGCTCCGGGGTAGAGAAGGCGTACGACAAATACCTTAAGGGCGAGGACGGGGGTATGCAGCTCGAGGTCGACGCCTCCGGCAGGCTGGTCAGGATACTCGGAAGCAAGAACCAGAAGAAGGGGCGGGACATAACGCTGACCCTCGACGCGAAATTGCAGGCATATGCGGCGGATTGCCTGGAGGGGCAGAGGGCGTCGGCGGTCTTCATGGACCCGCGCAACGGCGAGATACTGGCCATGGCATCGTCGCCGTCATTCGACCCGAACATTTTCATTGAACCGGGCAAGAACGATGCAGCCGTGGGCTACATCAAGTCTTCGGCAAGGCCGATGCTTAACCGCGCCATAAACGGCCAATACCCTCCGGGTTCCATATTCAAGGTTGTATTGGCGTTCGCGGCCCTCGATACGAATAAGGCGACGGTCCATACGACTTATGTATGCCCGGGAAGGTATTATCTCGGCAAGGCCGAGTTCGACTGCTGGAAGCTTGAAGGCCACGGGCCTCAGGACATGAGGGATGCGATAACGCATTCATGCAACGTATATTTCTATAACCTCGGGCGCAAGCTCGGACCCGACACGATATCCGAATACGCGCAAAAGGTCGGGCTGAACAAGCCGACCGGCATTGATATCGGCGGAGAGAGCGGCGGGCTTATACCGAACCCGGCCTGGAAGAAGGCCCGGCGCGGGCAAAGCTGGTATGAGGGGGAGACGGTGAATTACTCGATAGGGCAGGGCGACGTGCTCGTGACGCCGCTGCAGATGACGGAGGTCGCGTCGGTCTTGGCGATGGGGGGCGCGGCGCCGCGTCCGCATGTGATAAAGAAGATAGGCGATACGACGGTGAATGTGCCGAAGCCGAGGATGGTCCCTATATCAAAGGAGACGGCCGCCACGATAAGGTCCGCGATGGTAAATGCGGTATCATCGGACACGGGAACCGGACAGAGGGCGCGGATTGAAGGCCTTAAGATAGCCGCGAAGACCGGAACCGCCCAGGCGCCTAACGGCGACCCGCACGCATGGTTCATGGGTTTCGCCCCGGCGGATGACCCGAAGGTGGCTTTTGTCGTCATGGTGGAACACGGCGGGCACGGGGGGGTCGCGGCGGCCGATATCGCGGGCAAGATCCTCAGGTTCGCCAAGGACAATACGGAAATACTCAAATGAAATATGACATAAGGTCAAAAGGTGAATTCGATTACGGTCTCGTGCTTATCGTGGCCGTAATAGTGCTGATGGGGCTGTTCGTCATCTACAGCGCCTCATACCAGAAATACGTGCTTTCGGGGACTAACCTTTCGCTGCGGCAGCTCCAATCGGCTGTCATCGGCATCATTGTGGCGTTTGCGCTCTTCAGGATCGGCTACCAGAGGATAATCGATTTCGGATATTACATATTCGGCCTGAATGTGCTCTTCCTCGTACTGGTCCTTTTCGTCGGAGACATGCGTTACGGGGCGCGCAGGTGGATCGAGATAGGCTCTTTCGCGTTCCAGCCGTCCGAGTTCACCAAGGTGACTTTCATATTTGCCCTGGCAAAATACCTCGGTGACATAAAGGAGGGTATAGAACGGCCGAAAGCGCTCGTGTGGCCTTTTGTCATGGCGATAGTCCCGATGCTGCTGATATTCAAGGAGCCCGACCTCGGCACCGCGCTCGTGTTTGTGCCGGTGTTGTTCACGATGCTGCTCATCGCGGGCGCGAGGCTCAAGTACCTGATGATACTGATAGGCTCGGGCCTTGCGTGCGCGCCTTTCCTATGGTTCTTCCTGAAGGAATACCAGCGCAACAGGCTCATGGTATTCATCAACCCGAACCTCGACCCTCTCGGCGCCGGGTATACGATAATTCAGTCGAAGATAGCTATCGGTTCCGGCGGCATATTGGGGAAGGGCTGGCTTGCCGGGACGCAGAACCAGCTGAACTTCCTCCCCGAGCACCATACCGACTTCATATTTTCCGTTGTGGGGGAGGAATGGGGCTTCATAGGCAGCGCGGTCCTGCTCTTCCTTTTTTACAGGCTCGTCGGGAAGGGGCTCAGGATAGCCGAGACGACGAGCGATATTTACGGCAAGACGCTTGCCTACGGGATCGTCACCGTGTTCGCGATGCATATTATAGTGAATATCGGGATGGTCTGCGGGTTGATGCCGGTCGTCGGCATACCGCTGACTTTCGTATCTTACGGAGGCTCGTTCCTTATAACGTCGATAGCTTGCATAGGGATACTCGAGAACATAAAAAATAAAAGGAAGGTATTTTAATGCCGGCCGGAGCGCTGGATGACAGCTTGCTGCTCAGCGTCAGCAAACCGGCCAGGTATACGGGAGGGGAGTGGAACAGCGTTGTGAAGCCGGCCGGAGCCGGCGTAACATGCAGGGTCGCGTTATGTTTCCCGGACACTTACGAGGTGGGCATGAGCCACCTCGGCCTCAAGATACTATATTCCCTGCTCAATGACCGTCCGGATGTCGCGTGCGAACGCGCCTTCGCGCCGTGGCACGACATGGAGAAGGTCATGCGCGATAACGGCATCCCGCTCTTTGCCCTGGAATCGAAGGGCCCGGTCCGCGATTTCGACATCGTAGGTTTTTCCCTCCAGTATGAATTATCGTATACGAATATCCTGAATATGCTGGACCTTGCCGGAATACCGTTGTTCCGCAAGGACCGCAGCGGCACCGACCCGGTGATCATAGGCGGCGGCCCGTGCGCGTTCAACCCGGAACCGCTCGCAGATTTCTTTGATTGTTTCCTGATAGGCGAAGGCGAGGAGGCCGTCCCGGAGATAGTGGACGCCGTGATCGACGGAAAGGGGAGGAAACTGGAACGGAACGATTTGCTTCGCTCGCTCGCCGCGATAGAAGGCGTTTATGTGCCCGCGTTCCCAGGCAGCGTAAGGAAGCGTATCGTGGAGGACTTCGAGAACGCGTATTATCCCGTGAAGCCGGTAGTGCCCTATATAGAGACGGTGCATGACAGGATACAGGTTGAGATCATGCGCGGATGCAGGAGGGCGTGCAACTTCTGCCAGGCATGCGCGATATACGGCCCTAACCGTTTCCGTTCCGCCGGCAGGATAATAAAATTGGCCGAGGAGATCTACAGGAATACCGGTTACGATGAGGTATCGCTGGTATCCCTCTCATCCGGAGACCATCCGCAGATAATGGAGATAATCACGTCCCTTACCGGGGCTTTCAAGGAAAGGGCGGTCAGCGTATCCTTCCCGTCATTGAGGGTGGAGGAGATGACGAGCCGTTTCCCGGTCGAGCTTACATCCGGCAGGCATACCGGGCTTACGTTCGCCCCCGAGGTAGGCAGCGACAAGATGAGGAAGATCATTAACAAGAATATTCCGGTCGAGGCGCTGAAGGAATGCGCCTACCAGGCTTTCAAGAACAAGTGGCCCAATGTTAAGCTGTATTTCATGATAGGGCTTCCGCAGGAAGACGATTCCGACCTCGACGCGCTTGTCGGCCTGGCAAAGGAGATCTCGGAGGTCCGCAGGAGGGTCGACGGCAGGCCGGCCGACATAAACGTATCGGTATCGATATTCGTCCCGAAGCCGCATACGCGCTTTGAAAAGGAGCCTATGATACGTTTTGACGAGGCCCTCAGGAGGCAGCGCTATATCAGGGAAAAAGCCAGGGGCACGCGCATCAAATTCAGCTTCCATGACGCGGAGATGAGCTATATAGAGGCCGTATTTGCCAGGGGCGACAGGGCGCTTTCCGGGGCTATCCATTCCGCCTGGAAAAGAGGCGCGAAATTCGACAGCTGGAGGGAGCATTTTGACTTCCGGAGATGGCTGGACGCGTTCAATGACGCGTCAATCGACCCCGACTCTTATTCATTGAGGCAAAGGGGGTTAGAAGAAAAGATGCCTTGGAAATTCATCGAACTGCGATAAATATGTTTGACACTTAATTACGTTAAGAGTATACTTTTTAATCAATCCTTTGGATTAACCAAAAAGTGGAAGGGAGATGATAGAGATGGCCGGATTTATCAAGAAGCTGTCACTTGTTCCCGCAGGCCTTCGTTACAAACTTACCGTTGCCTTTTGCCTTATGTCCTTTATCCCGCTCGCGATCTGTGTTTATCTTTTCTTTAATTATATATTCCCGTTCCTAAATATCATAGGGGACCCCAACGTCGAGCTGAAAGACGTCTCGGCGGTACTGGTCATCACTATAGTCATCGCGCTGCTGGGGTTCAAGATCGTAAAGGATATCGTATCGCCCATCATCGATATGGCGATAAAGGCGAAGGACATCGCGAAGGGCGACCTGTCAGGCAATATAAACGTCAGGAGCGAGGACGAGATAGGCGAGCTCGGGTCGACCCTGAACGTGCTTACGCGCCGTATACGCGAGAACATGGACGAATTGAGGTCCTACGGGGAGAGGACCAAGGAGATAAACGTAGAGATAAGCAAGAAGGTCCTCGTGCTGTCGAGCCTCCTGCAGGTGAGCAGCCTGATGACACAGGGTTCCCCGCTCGATGAGACGACGAAGATAGTTGTAGACAAGATAGCCCAGCTTTCGGATGATTCGTCCGTCTTCCTGATGCTAAGCGAGGAGAAGGACATGCTTACGATGAAGGTAAGCCATGGGCTGAAAGACGAGCTCTCCTCTTTCAGGCTCAAGAGGGGGGTCGGCTACTTAGGGAAGCTGATGGCCGAGAACAAGACCGCCGTGGTGGACAGGCGCTCTAAATCATCGGCGGATATGGATGAGTTCCTGAAGGTCTTCGGCCTTAAGAACTGCGTTCTCTTCCCGGTCGTCGCGCACGGCATAGGTTTCGGGCTTCTCGGCTTCGGCAATCCCGCGACGGATTTTGAATATAAAGACGACGACGTGGAACTCATAAAGCTTTTCGCGAAACAGATAGCGATCGCGGTCGAGAACGAACTTTTGACGAACAAGGCGAAGGAGCTCGCGATAAAGGACGAGCTTACAGGCCTCTACAACGAGAAGTTCATCCTTAACCGCCTCGAGGAGGAGATAAGGCGCGCTGTATTGTACCAGCGCCCCTGCTCTTTCCTGCTGTTCAATATCGATGACCTTAACCTGTACAGGGATATCAACGGCGAGCTCGCGTCCGAGGAGACGATCAAGAAGATAGGCAAGGTCATCGAATCCAATATCACCGAAGTCGACAGGGTCGGCAGGCTTACCGGCGACACATTTGCGGTCATATTGCCTGAGAAGAACAAGAAACAGGCCAATACCATAGCCGAGGCTCTGCGGCAGCGGGTGGAGGCGTTCGGCATATCGGGCGGCCAGGGCTATCCGAGGAATTTTGTGACGGTCAGCGGAGGGGTAAGCGAGAATCCGATCGACGGTGTTACGGCCGACGAGTTAATAAAGAAGGCCTCGGCCGCGCTCAACGATGCGAAATCGCGCGGGAAGAATCTGGTCAACTCATAATCTTAAGGAGGGCCGATGGTAAACGTCCAGATAGAGACACTGCTGAAACT
>JAQUSA010000170.1 GCA_028715315.1 Candidatus Omnitrophota bacterium
GAGGTCCTGTTCGCCTTATCGTAACTCGATTTAAAAACGCAGGGGACATCGAGCCTGTCCGCAACGGCCTTTATCGCCCGCGCATGGCGGATAGCCGACGCCTTGCTCTCGATGACGCACGGCCCGGCAACCAGGACCAGCGGGTTGCCCCCTCCCATTTTTATATTTCCGATCGATACGGTCTTTGCCACTTTTTTTGCTCCTCCCGTCATTATATATTCCTCGACGCCAGGGCTTCCCGGGCGCGCTCGAGGTCTTCAGGGGTATCTATGCCTATCGTGTCAAATTGCGTCTCGACGACCTTGATCCTGTAGCCGTTCTCTAACACGCGCAGCTGTTCGAGCCCCTCCGCCCCTTCCAGCGCCGAGGTCGGAAGGGTCGTGAACGTGAAAAGGAAATCCTTGGTGAAAGCGTAAAGCCCTACATGCTTGTAGAAAACGACGTTATCGTGAAAACGCGGGAAAGGTATCGCGGAACGCGAGAAATAAAGCGCGTGCCCGTTCTTATCGGTGACCACTTTTACGACGTTGGGATTGCGCAGGTCTTCCGGGTCGGTTATCTTCTTCTTAAGCGTCGTTATCATAAGCTCCCTGCTGTGGAGCAGCGGCGCAACGACATCGTCTATCATCGAAGGATGGAGCAGCGGCTCGTCGGCCTGTATATTCACCACGACCTTCGCGTCAACCGGGTTCGCGACTTCCCTCAGCCTGTCGGTCCCGGTCCGGTGTTCCTTCGCGGTCATTACCGCTTTCCCGCCGAACGCCTGCACGGCTTCAAGGATGCGCACGTCATCCGTCGCCACGATAAGGTCGTCGAGCGTCGAGGCCCTCATCGCATTTTCCCATACATGCTGTATGACGGGCTTGCCAAGCAGGTCCGCGAGGACTTTGCCCTCAAACCTTGTGGAACCGTATCTTGCCGGGATGACGCCGATCGCGTCCATTCAAACGCCTCCGCGTTTCAGGGCTGCCAATGATGGTCCTTGATCCGGGCCTTCAGTTCGGCCTGGGACGTGGCCGCAACGCCGACCTTCCCGACCACGATGCCGCCCGCGAAATTCGAGATATGCGCCGCCTCTATCATCTTCGCGCCCGCGCATAACGCCGTCGTAAAAGTAGCTATTACCGTATCGCCCGCGCCCGAGACATCAAACACTTCCTGGGCGACCGTAGGTATCTGCGTTATCCTGCCGCCGCGCTGAAAGACCCTCATGCCGTTCTCGCCAAGAGTTAAAAGCGCCGCCTGGAGTTTCAGCTTTTCCATCAGCGATCTTCCGAGCCTGTTCAGCGAAAGATCATCTTTCGCCTTTATGCCGCCCATGGCTTCCGCTTCCTTACGGTTCGGGGTGATAGCGGTCACTCCCCTGTAATAGGAAATATGCTCTTCCTTCGGGTCTACGGTTATGACCTTCTTATGTTTCCTCGCAAGGGGTATTATCTCCCTGAGCAGGCCCGGAGTTATCACGCCTTTTCCGTAATCCTCGATTATTATCCCGTCGACCTCGTTTATCTTCGACTTTATGAAACCGATCAATTCCCTGTTAAGGGATTCTCCGAGCGGTTTCGCGCTCTCACGGTCTATCCTCACGACCTGCTGGTGGCGCGCGACCACCCTCGTCTTCAGCGTAGTCGGCCTCTCGGGGTCGGATATTACGCCTTCCAGGTCGACGCCTTTATCCTTCAATATAGTCTCGAGCTGGCGGCCGTGCGCGTCCCGTCCTATTACGCCGACGAGGTAAGCCTTGGCGCCTATCGCGCTTATATTGCTCGCAACGTTAGCCGCGCCGCCCGGCATCATCGACTCCCTGCCCACAAGGACTACCGGGACAGGCGCCTCAGGGGAGATCCTCGAAGAGTCGCCCCAGATGAACTCGTCGAGGATCAGATCGCCCACGACGAGGACTTTTGCGGCGCTGAACTTTGAGATCGTACCGTTAAACCGCGCGAGATCGCTTGATTTCAGCATATTAACGCCTTTTCTGTTTTTTCAGTATCGATACGTAATCCTTTATGCCCTTATCTATGCCGTATTTCGCCTTGAATTTGAGAATCGTCGAAGACGAAGCCATGTCGGCATGCGTCCTGTCCTGGTAGAAACTATAAGGGTTGTCGAAATATTCCGGCGAGAGGTCCTTCTTCAGGGCTTCGTTCAGTGCTCCTATGACCTCGTTGAACGTAGCCGGCGCCCCGGTGCCGACATTGAAGACGCCGCTTCCCTTATAGGCCATCGCCTTGAGGTTCGCGGCAACGACATCCTTGACGTATATGAAATCGCGGTGTTGCTCGCCCCATTTGAAGACCCTCGGGTTCTTTCCCGCGGCCATCTGCAGGTATAGCTGGTATATCATGCTGGCCGATTTCTTCTTATGCGCTTCGCCGGGGCCGTAAACGTTGAAATACCTCAGCCCCACGACGGAGAAATCCGGGTTCTCTTTCACGAACGCCTTCGCGACCTGCTCCATGCGGACCTTGCTCTCGCCGTAGACATTGGCGGGAGCCGGCCTGTCGGTCTCCTTCATGGGGACCTTGCCCTTCCCGTAGGTCGCGGCGCTTGAGGCGTATATTATCTTTTTGCATCCTATCGATTTCGCGTATATCAGCAGCCTCTTGAAAGCCTCGACGTTGACCGACATCATCAGGTTCCTGTCCATGACGGTCGTGTCGGATATGGCTGCCTGGTG
>JAQUSA010000026.1 GCA_028715315.1 Candidatus Omnitrophota bacterium
TTTTGTATCCGTTATTGTCCCCATCCTTTCCCAGTACTCGTTCGGGATGAATGGCAACACCGCCACAGATATAAGAGCAAATATAATGAACAAGAGCAACAACGTCGATACTTTGCGCTTGCCCCTCAAAATAATCTGGATAAACGACAGGAATAGCACGATGCATAAGGTAGCCATACCGGCCCTTGAAAACGTTAATACTATCGCCATAAGCAGCGCACCCAGGCACAGGGATAGGGTGAATTTAGCAAAGACTCGCTTGACGTTTATTACCAACGTTATCGCTATGGGCACCACCAGGACCAGCTCGGCCGCTAATATGTTCGGGTTTTGCGTGGTACCGAATACCCTGACTACCGAGCCGACAAGAGTCAGCCCTATCCCGTGAATGTACTGAAAAAAAGCTGCTCCCGACGAAATAACACCAGAGACGATTAGTATTCCTATAAGTATCAGTATCTGCTTTTTCGTCTTAACTATGTTGGCTATTATCAAATACAGGATTACAGCCTTGCTTGCAAGTTCAAGATAATCCGGGAAACTGTATTCAAAATACCTGAAGCAGGATATCAGCAGAGTCACGGCTAATCCCAAAACGAATACATTCTGCAGCGTTCTTGTTATCTTGAAATCTTTGTAAACGATTATATGCAAGATCCATATCAGAAGGACAAAAAAAGCTAAGTTCCTCGCTATGTGGAGCTGCTGGAGCGCCGGGAAGAGTGCTGTGGGATGTAAATATGCGCCCAATAAGAATATGATTACCGCAACAAATAGATCCAGAAACATCGCAACAAATAAACACACGCCTATATAAAGCAGCAATACTATATAGGGGGGGAGAAAGAGTAGGGATAATCCCATTAAAAATGAGAATATTATGATAAAACCTTTTATCAGGGCCGGTAATTCTACTAAGGGCCTTTCTTCTTCTTTAAGTATTTTATCCGATCTATCCATTTTTGTTTCCGTAGATGTTATAGATCTTCTCGACCATTGACTTTAAGCCGAAATCTGACCTTCTAATGAACTCCCTCGCGTTATCCGCCAGATACCCTCTCTTTGTTTTATCCGAAATAACGGCATTGAGCGCAGCCTCCAGCCCCTTAACATCTTTAGGGGCCACCAAAATACCCGTTTTGTTGCCATCGATAAGCTCCGGGAGGCCCCCCACATTTGATGCAATTACGGGCTTACCGGAAGCCATCGCCTCTAATGCGCAATAGGACAAGCCTTCGGACAGAGACGGAATTACGACGATATCCGTAATATAAAGTATCTCGGGAATATCGTTTCGCATCTCGGTAAATATTATCTTTTCCTTGATTTTCAATCTATCCGCAAGCTCATTCAAGACGGAAAAGTACGGGTGCCCTTTCGCTCCCGCAAGAAGCAAACGCGCGTCAGGATATTTGTCCGAAATATCCCTAAAGGCTTCGATTAAATAGAGCTGCCCTTTTTCAGGGCGGCCTTGTGCAATACATGAGATCACAATATTTGCTGCAGAAATATTGAATTCCGACCTTAGTGCCACGGCCTGCGCCTGATAATCTAACTTGAACCTGCCAATATCGAAACCGTTATATACCAATTCGATCTTTTCTTCTTTTAATCCTTTAGACATTAGGTCGTTTTTAACGGCCTTGGAAATCGCTATAACTTTTTTTGCTTCGCGCGCTAAATACCAGTAGAATGCCTTCCTTGCGATAGGGTATTTTGACCCCGTTATATGATGCTGGTGCCAGAAAAATAACGGTTCCCTATAAAATAAACGGCTTAATAATATGGGAAAATTCGCAAAATCAAAATGGGAATGGACCACTCCTATGCGTTCCATTTTTAGTAGGGATACGAACTTCAAAATAAACTTCAAGTCGAGCCTGTTTTTAATGGGTAATACTTTTATTATCCCTCCGGCATCCCTGATCCTGTCGGTTAGCTCAATTATAGGTTTCCCTGGAAATAGAAAGCATATGCGGACATTGTTTTCTTTCGTTTTTTTGGCAACGGCCACCATTACCTCCTCAAAAGATCCCATCTTTTCAGGCGCATAACCGATTGCCCATAATATCGACGGCAAATTATCGCTCATATTCAATCCTGCCAATCAAAAATGCAGTATTTTATTATACCCATATGGCCCTTTATTCTTTCCCTCAGGTCATTTTTTTTATTATGAACGCAATAAAACGCAAGATAACATATTAGTTTCAGGCTTGATACGATCGTCGCAAACAATCTATGTATAAGTGCGGGAAACGCGCCATATAGTTTCCTTATCAACTTGTGCATGCCCTTATAGGCCTCTATCGACATTTCCGCCTTACACTGCCTGCTGCTTCCTTTCATGAAATGAATGATGCTCGCGTCCGGTATATAAAATATCTTCATCCTGTTTTTCCTGATCTGGTGGCAGAGGTCTATGTCATCCCCGTACATGAAATACCTTTCGTCTAATAACCCTATTTTGTCAAAAGTAGACCTTCTTACCAGCATGCAGCAGCCTGAAAGCACTTCTATTTCACGGCTATGCTCGTAATCAATGTCTTTAGTCTTAAGCTCATCAAGCGTGAATCGTTCCGGCAACATTAACCTTATTATCTCCTTCCCTAGGGTGGGGATCTTTCTAAAATATGGATGAAGAGTCCCGTCGCCGTTAAGGATCTTGCATCCCAGGGCCGCTGCCTGCGGGTTCTCCCGCATATACTTTACCATCTTTTCCGTCGCATCATCCAATACGATAGTATCGGGGTTCAATATAAGTATATAGTCGCCTTTGCTTTCCTTTATGGCCTGGTTATTTGCCCTATTAAAGCCGAGATTTTTGTTATTTTTAATTAAAATTACGTCCTTATACTCCGAAGCTATCATCTCCTGGCTGCCGTCTTTCGAGTCGTTATCTGCGACTATTATTTCATAGGAAATCCTCTTGGTCGCCTTATGGATCGAGTCGATACATTGTTTAAGTAACAACCTTGTATTCCAATTAACTATTACTACGGAAAGGTCCATCAAGCCTCCGCTTTTTTAATAAACAAAAAACCAAAATCCTTTCGCGCGGATCTTGGTTTATTAATTCACCGAATAACCTCCTGGCCTTGGACTAAAGGTGCCGGTGGATATACTCGGGAATATGATATTCTATCCCTGTCAGGACATATCCTATGATGTTTGCACCGACACTCTTAAGTACGCTCTCCGCGCGCGCCACGACTTCCCTGCGGGTCCTTCCCGCCCTGACGACCAGCACCGTCCCGTCGACAATATGGCTTAAAATACGCGGGTCCGAAAAGGGTATCACAGCCGGCGTATCCAATATTATCCTGTCATATTTGCCCTTGAGCTCGAACAGGAAGTCCTTCATCTTCTGCGAGCTTAACAATTCGGTCGGATTTCCGGAAGGATTCCCAGCGGATATGATAGACAGGTTCTTGATCTCGCTTGCCGCCGTGATATCCTGGGCCTCAGCCCTGCCCGATAGCAGGTCCCCGAGGCCTTTATCCAGTGAGGCCCCCATGAGGCCGCCTATCGACGGCTTCCTGAAATTACAATCGATCAGCAGGGTGGGCTTGCCCGAATTTTGCGCGGTTACTATCGCCAAATTGGCGGCCGCGACGCTCTTCCCTTCTTCGTTAGAGCAGCTCGTGATCACGATGGCCTTCAGCTTTCCTTCCCTTTCGGGACAGAATATATGCGTGGATACGACGCGGAACTGTTCGGCTATCGGGCTGCCCGGATTATGGAACGCTACTATCTTCTTGCTTATTCCCGACGATAGGGAGATCTCCGTGCGCGCAGCCGGCGGCATCTCATTACCGGCGCGCTCTTCGACGGGCGGATTGTTCAGGGGCGAGGCGGGGGCAGCCTGGAAGGCCTTGCCTTTTTCGTCCGCGGCCCTCTTCAGCGCCTCGTTAAGCTTATTTATGCCGTTGCCGTTATTTTGCATATTTTCCGGCGTCCGCCGCCTTTTCTTTATTGGCTATCTCGATGACTTTCTTCCGCACCTCATCCTGTTTCATGCCCGAACTAATAGCGGCTATCGTAAAGAAAATAATATAAAAAGCTATGATCAACACCACCAAACCCCGCTGCCTTGCCGCTTTTGCGGCGGCCTCGGCCTTATCAACAATGGCCGAAACGCCTCCGAGGATCTCGAATCTTAGGAAGGGCCTCGCGTCTTCGACGCCCCTGAACGAGTGGTCCGCGAATTCCGCCAGGAAGACGCACCCGAACCCGGAAAGCACGCCAAGTATGAAGGCGACTATCCCTATTATCAGTATCTCCGGCTTTGACGGCTTAAGCGGTAGCCTCGCATCGTCAAGGACCGTATATTTCGTGCTCTTCTCCTGTACTTCGGCGGAGGTGAGCTTGTTCTCTTCTATTTTCAGGACGAGCATCTTGTATATGTTCTCGTTGACTTCGGTATCCCTGGTCAGCAGCGCAAGCTCCCTCTCCTGCTCGGGAAGGGTCTGTATCTTCGATTCATACTCCTTGACCAGCTTTCCGAGGCTTTCCTTCCTTTTCTTCAGGTCGTTGACTTCCTTCTCGGCGTCTTTTACCTTCTGGCTTAACCTCTGGAAGAAGAGCGGGGCCGTCATGGAGGTGTCACCGTCGACCATCTTCTCGGTCTCCATCCTGAGCTTCTCCCTCACGTCTTCCATCTGGATCTGGGTGGAGGCCATATCGGCGGAATCCGGCTTCTCGGATATCATCTCTTCATGCTTGGACTGCAGGCTCTGCAATTGCGAGTTCAGCCGCGACACGGTCGGGTTGAGGTCCATCATATCCTCGGATATGATGACCGGCTCCCTTCCCGACATCTGCCTCTTGAGCCTGTCCAACTTGCCTTCCGATTCCTTGAGGTTCATATCTACGGCAGTGAGCGACGTCTGGTAATTTGTAAGCATCGATACGTTATAATCAAGCTCCTGCCCCGGCATCTGCATCGGGTACCTCGCGCGGAAATCGAAGAGCTTCTTCTCGGATTGCTCGAGTTTCTCCTTGTAGACCTTTGCCTGTTCTTCAGCGAATTTTATCGCCGAAGCCGCCTGGGCCGTCTTCTTCGTCTTATTCTCATTTATGAATATATCAATGATAGTCTTGGTGACATTCCTTGCCGACACCGGGTCCTTGTCTTCATATGATACCTGGAATACGTCGGGAGACCTCATCTTGACCTCGGCGCGCTTCCTTATGCCCATGAGCATCTTTTCGTACATCACCTGGTCCGTCACGCCCTTGTCGAGGTTAAGCGTCCTTACGAGCGTCAGCAGGTGCGGATAGCTCAATATCTTCTCGGTCAGGGTCTTGAGCTGTTCCGCGAGGGTCGGAGGCTGCCCGGTGGCCGACGTATATGTCAGCTCTTTTGCGGCCAGCGGGTTTACAGGCTTTTCCTCCTCGACCAAGATAAGTACAGACGCTTTATAATACTTCGGAAGGAAAAAACTGCCTATTGAGGCAGTAAAGAATACCATAACGAACGGCAGCATAAAAAACCACTTGCGGTGGAAGACGATCTGCAGGTAATCCCTTAATGAGCCCTGTGCCTGTTCCGGCGCCGTAGTCATTAATTATTATTCTCTCATATCCAGGATCCTCATCAGGTCTTTCTGCATAGCTTCGGATCTCTTTTCGGTCTGAGGAGGAGTGAGCTGGACTCCGCCTGATTTTTCTATCGCGGTTTCGATCAGCGGGTCGATCCTCTTTGTCCTGTCTACACTATCCTGGTATTCCTGCCTTGATATGTTCTGGCGGTTATCCGTCGTAAGTATATGCGGAGTTATAAAAACCAGGACTTCCTTCTTGACGTCCTGATATGACCTGTTCTGGAACGCGAGGCCCAGGAGCGGGATATCCCCGAGGAACGGGACCTTGTTTATGGCCTGCTTCTTTTCGGTCTTGATGAGCCCGCCGAGTATTATGGTCTCGCCGTCCTTTACCATCATCGTCGTATCCGCCTGCGTCGTGTCCTTCGCGACAACGTTGTCAACCTCGGCGACTCTCCTGGCGGTGCTTACCTCGGGGTGTATCTTCATCGTCACGAAATTATCTTCGCCGATCTGCGGGGTCACTTCCAATTTAATGCCGACGTCCACATATTTTATGTCCTGCACGAGCAGTTTCGTGACGGGATCGGTCGTCGCGACCGCATAGGGCTCACTGCTTCCGACGAGGATGTTCGCCGATTCGCCGTCAATGACCACGACACGCGGGCTCGAGAGCACTTCGGTGTTCGCGTCGCTCTTGAGCGCTTCTATAGTCACGGAATATTCATCCGGGGTAAGGCCGCCTATCTTGTATATGCCGCCGGTCCCTCCGGTCGCGAGGTTCAGCCCGAAATCCGTCAGCAGGTCGAGCGCCCCGGGGTTATGATGCGGGTCCTCACCGGTCCTGTCATACGCGTGCTCCCATTCGACGCCGAGTTTCGTCGTATCGTCCAGCGTCACTTCCATGATCATCGCTTCTATCATGACCTGCTTATGCTGTGAGTCCCAACCCTCGATGAAACTGTCGACATTATTCAGGATGACCGGCGTGGCCCTGACGACTATGGTGTTCGTCCTTTCATCTATATAGACGTCGCCCTTCTCCTTGGGTATCAGCTGGGTGAGCTTATCCTCCATGTCTTTTGCCTTCGAATAGAGGAGCTTGTATTTTTTTATCTCGGTCGGCTGGTCGAGCTGCTTCAGCGCTTCCTCGACCTCCTTGACCTTTTCCGGCGTATCGGTAATTATAACCTGGTTGCTCTTCGCGTTCGTCTCTATCCTGCCGCGCGCGGTCTTCATCGAAAGCAATATGCGCGTCAGGTCCGCTACATCGGTGTAGCCCAGCGTGATGACCTTGGTCTGGAGGCTGGCAAAGCGTTCCTGCTGCTGGGTGTCCTGGTATGAATAGACCGTTATTATCCCGTCGCTGACCGAATAGAGGTAATTATTAGCCTTCAATACCGAATCCAGCGCCTGGGCTACCGTGACCTTATCGAACTTCACGGTGACATTCCCGGTGACATTTGTGCTCAGGACGACGCTCATCTCGCTCTGGTCCGCTATCATCTTGAGGACTTCCTCGATGCTCATGTTCTGGACGTCAAGCGTGACAGTGCCGTCTCCGGCAAACAGCGGGCAGGAATACGCCAAAAGCAGGGCTAAAAAGACCACACACGACAACAGATGCCTACTGGATCTCATTCACTATCTCCTTTGTGGCGCGCACAGTCGTATTCCTTCCTTCCGTTTTCGCCCTATACAGCGCCCTGTCGACATGCTTGATCAGGTCGGCCTTTTCCAGGGCGATGTCCGGGTAGCTGGCGACGCCGAGGCTTGCCGTCAGATTTATCACGTTATCCTTGTTCCCGAACGCGTAATTCTTTATTACCATCCTTATCCTGTCCGCCAGGATATATGCGCCTTCGAGGTCGGTCTCCGGAAGGATGATCGTAAATTCCTCCCCGCCGTACCTTGCCACAACGTCCACTTCCCTGCATATCTTCCTTAATATCTGGGCTACCTCTTTCAGGACCTCGTCCCCCTGGGGATGCCCGTAGCTGTCATTGACTTTCTTGAAACCGTCTATGTCCATCATTATCAGGCCGAACGGCTGCCTATACCTGGCGGAACGGGTGATCTCTTTTTCCAGCGCATCGCTGAAATACCTGTATACATAAAGCCCCGTCAGCCCGTCGGTGATGGACAGCTCGGTTATCTTCTTGTGCAGTAACGTATTATTGATCGCAATGCTTGAATGGCGCGATATTATCGAGAATATCCTGAGGTCTTCGCCGCTGAAAGCGTTCGGGAAGGAGTTGGCCACGGCGAGCATGCCTATCGGCCTGTCGCCGGACGTAAGGAGGTGGCCCTGGAACGAGCTGAGGATGTTCCTGTTTTCTGAAAACGCGTCGGTCAGGTTATTGTTATCAGCCTGATCGACCGAAACTTGTTCCGGCAACAGTCTCCCCCCTGTTAACCTATTGAACGTTTCTATGATCTTAAGCTTAAAACTGTCGACCTCCCTCTGCGAAGCCGGGTATTTCACTTCGACTATTATGCCCGTCTTCTTCGTCTCGTCGACAAACAACAAACCGCACAGATGACAATCAATGGAGCGCTCTATTATCTCCAATATCGCATCTATAATCTCTTTATAATCAAGCCTTGCGTATATTATATTACTTACTTCCTGGGATATTGTCAACTCATATAATTCGTCATCGAGTGAACGGGCGATATCGGCGAATATCTTCTTGCCGGTCTTCAGTTTTTCTATCTGGGTGTTCGCTTCCTCGAGGCGTTTCTGCCAATGGGAGGATTCGATCGCGATGGATATCTCGTTCGTCAGGATCGTGAGCAGCGACAGGTCATATTCGCTGAACTGTTCCTTCGACGCCTTGTTATTGACGTTGATCACGCCGATCACCCTGTCCTTTACGCGGATCGGAGCGCTCAGGAGGGATGAATTGTAATACCTGTTCGAATTCTGCCTCGAGAAGCGCTCGTCGGATTCCACATCCTTGATAAGAAGCGGGCTTCCGGATTTGGCGACCCAGCCGGATATGCCCCTTCCGACCTTTATCCTCGTCTTGTTCGCGAGGTCCTCGCTTAACCCCCTTGAAGCCTTGATCACGAGCTCCTGCGAATCATCGTCGACGAGCATAAGCGACCCGAGTTCGGAACTGAGCATGCTCGTTATCTTCTCCAGGACTTCACCCAACACGCCCCTCGCGTGCTCCGAGTGGAGGTTCTGGCCGGCCTGGTACGCGTCTACAAGCCTGGCCAGTATCTTCTTGAACTGTTCGCTCTGCGACTGGAACTTGTTCTTATCGACGCGGCCTCTCAGCTTGTCTATCGCGATATCTATGTTGGCTTCAAAATCGTTCTTCCCCGTAAACCTTATGATGCTCTGCCCGAGCTGGGGCTTCATCCCGAGCGACCTGTACGCTTCCTTCTCGTTGGTTATGCATATCAACAGCGGTATGTCCGCCGTGCGAGGGTCGTCCTTCAGCAGTTTATATACGCAAAAACCGTTTATGTCGGTAACGGCGGGGTTCAGCAGGATAAGGTCGGGTGTCTCCTCGCATATGATCTCTATGCCGTCGAGGCCGTTCGATGCCCGCAGGACGTTATAATCCTTACCGGCCAGGACGGAGGATATGTCCTGCGCGATATTCTGGTCCTGTTCTATTAAGACTGCTTTTTTTCTGTCCAATTAAGCCTCCTCCGTATAGCAAAAAGGAGCCCCTAATTTCCGGCTCCGGTTTGTATTATTACATTAACAATACTATATCAAAATACCTTAAAACACATTACATGTCAAGGAAATAATATTGCTATTTAGTAGTAATTTGTTGGGATATGGTGCCGGGAGAGGGGGTCGAACCCTCATAACCTTGCGGTCGCGAGATTTTAAGTCTCGTGCGTCTGCCAATTCCGCCATCCCGGCGGTCTTCAGGAAATTTGGAGGCGACGATCGGAATCGAACCGATGCATCGCGGTTTTGCAGACCGCTCCCTTACCACTTGGGTACGTCGCCTTAAAC
>JAQUSA010000171.1 GCA_028715315.1 Candidatus Omnitrophota bacterium
GCATCCACGGCTATTCGAAGTCCGAATGGGATTTCCAGAGGGCGCTGACGAACACGAAGAACATCATAAAGTGGTCGGGGAAGCCGAAACCGCTCTGGGTGACCGAGGTCTCGACGACGCCGGATTATTTCAGGAGCAACGACCGCGTGAAAGAGGAGAATGACAAGGCGGAACTACTCCCGAAGCTCTACGACCTCTTCTTCAGGGAGGGCGTCCAGGTGGTCTTCTGGCACACCCTGCGCGACTGCGGCACCGAGCTCGGCCTGCCGAAGGACTTCGATTTCGGGCTGATGACGTCGGACTACAAGAAACTTCCGGCATACGACGCGCTGAAGAAATATACCGATAACGCTATAATTAAAAGGTAGAAATGGCGGAATACGACAGGAAAAAACAACTTTTTACGATACTGGCGTGCGACCTCGCGGTCATATACGCGAGCCTCGCGCTAGCGGTCTGGGCTTCGGTGAAGACAGGCCTCATAACCGGGTTTGAAAATGGCGTAAGCGCGCCGCAATTCCTGTTTATGGGGCCGTATTTCCTGTTCGTCTTCAAGAGCGTCGGGCTCTACAAAGAGAAGACCGGCATATTGCATATAAAGGAGACGATCTCGATATTTAAAGGCGTCCTTTTCGGGTTCCTTTTCGTTTTCCTGATATTCTTCCTGTTCCCCGAGTTCTCAGGCCTGCACAAGTCGCTCTTCTTCTTTTTCGTATTCATGATGTGCCTAATGCCCCAGGAGCGCCTGCTGCTGCGCAAATGGACGCAGAGCCTGCATGAGAGGGGAATAGACGTCACGAATACGCTTATCATCGGAACAGGGACGGTCGCGCAGAGGCTTGCGCTGAAACTGCACCAGACGCCCAAGATCGGTTTTAAACCGGTCAAGATCATCGCGGACGCCTCGCAGCTCCAGAAGACGATAGACGAGAAAGAGATAGGCGCCGTATTCATGGCCGAGCAGGACCTGCCCTACGGCCAGGTCCTCAGCATCATGAACTACTGCGCGGCTAAGAAGATACCTTTCAGGTTCGTGCCGTACATATATAACATGCCCATAGACCTCATCTCGATGGACGATATCGAGGGGATACCGGTCATAGGCCTGCGTAAATACAGCCCGCACTCGCTTTACGCGGCGTTCAAGCGGCTCGTCGACATCGCCGTATCGTTCGTCCTGCTCGTCCTGACGTCCCTTATCTGGGTATTGATAGCGGCGGCGATAAAGCTCGACTCGCCGGGGAAAGCCGTATTCAGCCAGAAACGCGCCGGACAGAACGGCAGGCCGTTCAGGATAATGAAATTCCGCACGATGTTCGCGGAGGCGTCGAGGTACGACTTCTCCCCGAAGGATTCCGGCGACCCGCGCATAACGAGGGTGGGGCGGATACTCCGCAGGACCGGGCTCGACGAACTGCCCCAGCTTGTAAACGTCCTGAAAGGCGATATGAGCATGGTCGGCCCGAGGCCCGAGATGGTATTTATCGTAAAAGAATACAGCGAGATACAGAAAGAGCGCCTTAAGGTAAAGCCCGGCATAACGGGGCTCTGGCAGATAAGCGAGCACCGCAAGTCACCCATCCACGAGAACATGGAATACGACCTGTATTACATAGAAAACCAGAGCTTCCTGCTGGATTTGGCCATCCTACTTCGCACATTTTTCTCGGTTTTCGGCCTCAAAGGCAAGTAAAATATGGTATAATTATTGATCAATATGTGCGGTATTTGCGGCAATTCGGAAGGCAACAAACGGTATTCCGCGCGGGAGATGATGTTCGGCCTCCGCGAGGAATTCGATTATTTCCAGTGCGGAAGGTGCGGTTGCCTTCAAATTGTTGCGGCGCCTGCGGATATGTCAAAATACTACCCGCAGGATTATTACAGTTTTTCAATGCGCCCGGCTTCGCACAGCCGCTTAAAGGGCCTGGCGGTAGGCAAGCGCGATTTTTATTCGGCCACCGGGAAAGATATTCTCGGCAGGGCGCTGTTCAGCGTATTTCCGGACAAGGACCTTCTCCCGCTAAGGGGATGCGGCATCACAAAGGACTCAAAGATACTCGATGTGGGCTGCGGTGCGGGCGCGCTTGCGCACAGGCTCAAGGAAGCGGGTTTCAGGAACGTGACGGGCGCGGATCCATATGTCGCCTCGGAGATAAGATACCGCAACGGCCTGCGTATCCTGAAGAAGGAACTGAAGGATATAGACGGCGGGTGGGACCTGATCATGTTCCATCACTCGTTCGAGCATATATTTGACCAGAGGAAAGCGATGGAGACGGTCTCGGAGAAGCTGGGTGGGAAGGGGGTATGCCTTATCCGCATACCTACGGTATCGTCATACGCTTGGGAACATTACGGCGTGAATTGGGTCCAATTGGACGCGCCGAGGCATTTTTTCCTGCATTCCGTAAAAAGCATGGGAATGCTGGCAGAAAGCAGCGGGCTTAAGATAAAGGATACCGTATATGATTCGACGGGCTTCCAGTTCTGGGGAAGCGAACAATACCTCAAGGATATACCGCTGGGATCCCCGGATTCATATTTGAAAGACCCCGGCGCTTTCCCGAAGGAAGAGATAATTTCGTTTGAGAAGAGGGCGGAGGAGTTGAACCGCGATAATAAAGGCGATTCGGCCGCGTTTTACC
>JAQUSA010000172.1 GCA_028715315.1 Candidatus Omnitrophota bacterium
GGTGCATGCCTGCGCCGATCGCGCCCGAGCTCACGAGGACCACCTTGATCCCCCTGTCGAGCAATTCGCAGACCTGCGCGGATATATGCTTCACGGCGCGCCTGTTCATCGGGTGCGACTTCGACGTGAACGCCGACGTCCCGATTTTCACAACCACAAGCTTTAAATCCGTAAGAAAATTATCCCTCATCCGGCCCTTCCAGTTTTTTCGCTATAGCCTTCTTCAGTTCCTCTATTCCTTCGCCGGTCATCGCCGATATAGGTATTATATCCTTTTTCACGGCCGACTTAAACTTTTTTAGATTTAACTGCGCAGCGGGCAAATCTATTTTGTTCGCAATGACCAGTTGGGCCTTCTTCCCGAGCCCCGCGCCGTACTGTTCCAGTTCGCTGTTAAGCTTCTTAAAATCCTCGACCGGGTCCCTTTGGTCGATCCCGGCCATATCTATTATGTGTATCAATATCTTCGTGCGCTCGATGTGCCGAAGGAACTTGTCGCCCAGGCCCTTGCCGGCATGCGCGCCCTCGATCAAGCCCGGGATATCCGCGACCTTGAAGGTGCGGTCGCGCCCGTATTCAACTATACCTAGAACCGGCTCCTTGGTAGTGAACGGATACGGCGCTATCTTCGGCTTTGCTTTGGAGATCCTGGATATCAACGATGACTTGCCCGCGTTCGGGAACCCTATAATCCCGCAATCGGCGATCAGTTTGAGGTCGAGTAACAGCAGCTTCTCCTGCCCCGGTTCGCCTTTGGTCGAGGGCTTCTTCGTGATGTTCCCGCGCCCGCCTGCCCCGCCTTTCGCGACGATAAAGTGTTCGCCGGCGGTTTTTAAGTCCCTGAGCACAAGGCCTGAGACGAAATCCTTGACTATCGTCCCGGGGGGCACCTGTATGACGCAGTCCTCCCCGCCTTTCCCGTTCTTATTATTGGAAGAGCCGTTCTCGCCTTTGTGGGCCTTGAAATGCTGGCGGTACTGGAAGTCCAGGAGGGTGTGGACGTTGTTGTTCGCGAGGATTATGACATCGCCGCCCTTGCCGCCCGGTCCTCCGTTCATGACCGGGTAGCGGGCAAACTTATCCTTGTAGAAGCTCTGGCAGCCGTCGCCGCCTTTACCTGCCTTGACCTCGATCTTCGCAGTATCTACAAACACCTTGGCTTTCGGCTTCTTGTTTTATTGTGGCAGGACGCTGACTAATCTGGTTTTACTGAAAGTAACGATACCATCTTTCAAGGCAAAAAGCGTGTCATCTTTACCCTTTGCGACATTCAGGCCCGGTTTCCACGGGGTCCCGCGCTGCCTTACTATGATGCTTCCGGCTGTGACCTTCTCCCCGCCTGAAGCCTTTAACCCTAGCCTCTGGGAGTTGCTGTCGCGGCCGTTCCTTGTTGAACCTTGTCCTTTATGATGTGCCATTTATTCCTCCTGATCCTTTCGGGATAGGCCCGGGGCCTATGCCTTTATTTCCTTGATTTTTACGTTTGTCAACAGCTGGCGGTGGCCCTTCTTCCAGCGTGAATCCTTCCTCCTGCGGTACTTGTAGGAGATGACCTTCTTTCCCTTGATGTCCGATACGACCTCGAGGACCACCTTCGCGTCCTTCAGGTAAGGCCTGCCGAACTTGACATCCTTACCGTCGCAGACCATGAGCACTTCCTTGATTACTATCTCTTTTTCTTTTTCGGGAAGGGTCAGGCGCTCGACTACGAGAGCGTCGCCTTTTTCGACCTTATACTGCTTCCCGCCTGTAAGTATCACGGCGTACATAGAGAAACTCCTTCCATAAGTGTATTTGAGTGAATTTCGTGAGATTATACCCTAAAATCGGGCGGGTGTCAATTAATTCTTACGGCAACCGGCTTTTTCCTTAAAAGGATATCGGGGACGTGTCATATTGGGACACTCCGGTAGGCCAGCAAATCCTTCTCCGAGAAGAGTACGAATAACGCCTTATCCAACACGCCCGGATTCGCAGACATGAACTCGCTCACTGCCTTCATAGCAATCGGAGCGGCTAGCTCCTTAGGGAAACGGTAAGCGCCGGTCGAGATGGACGGGAATGCGATAGACTTCAGGCCGTGCTTCTTCGCCAGTTCAAGGGAATTGCGGTAGCAGGATGCCAATAATTCCGGTTCGTCGTGCTTCCCATCGCGCCAAACGGGGCCTACCGTATGGATGACGTGCTTCGCCGGCAGGTTGTAGCCTTTTGTTATCTTCGCGCCGCCCGTTTCGCAGCCGCCGAGTGTCGCGCATTCGGCGAGCAGTTTCGGCCCTGCCGCGCGATGTATTGCGCCGTCCACTCCCCCGCCGCCGAGAAGCGTCTTATTGGCGGCGTTGACGATCGCGTCAACCGCAAGCTTCGTTATATCACCCTGCACCAGCTCTATCTTGGCAGGCATACCTGTCCCTAAGTGGCACGTCCCCTATATGGTCCCCTATATGAGCTTAATGTCCTCTACGTGCAATAGCGGATCGGCCTTCACGATGATCTTCGCGTGGAAGATGCGCTCGATAGTTTCTATTGCCGGGCGGTCCTCGTTGAACAGGCGCGAGGCGACCTCAGGGTGCGCGTGCAGCTCGACCTGTTTCTTCTTGGTCTCCTTCAGGAATTTCTTGACCTTGC
>JAQUSA010000173.1 GCA_028715315.1 Candidatus Omnitrophota bacterium
TTTTCCGCGGCGAGCACGTAGGCGAGGTTGTTGTTCATCGACGCGAGGTAATCGAGCCTGTCGGTGAACGGTATGAACTGCGTATATGTGCGCTTCTCCGCGATCTTCTCGATGCTGCGGTGCAGGTATCCTATATGGACGATGCTTTCGACGACCGTCTCGCCGCTTAGCTTGAGCTCCAGGCGCAGGACCCCGTGGGTAGACGGGTGCTGCGGCCCCATGTTTACCCAGAACTCCTCTGTGGTTATGCCTTCCTTAACGGGTGTATAGTCCATTCGTCCGGATTCAGTATCCTTTTAAGGTTAGGGTGGTTCAGGAAGATCACGCCGAACAGGTCGAAGACCTCGCGCTCGAGCCAGTCCGCAGACTTCCAGGACCTTGCCAGGCTCTCAACGGAAAGGTCGCCCGAAAGCCGCGCCTTCAGCGTTACGGCAGCGTGTTTCCTCAGCGAGTAGAAGTTGTATATCAGTTCGATATGGTCCTTGTTGTCCACGGCGGTTATGCAATGCAGGTTGTCAAAACCCTGGCTCACGAGGCAGCGCGCCGCCTCAAGGATCCCGTCCTTCGGGATAACTATCGCCTTCGTCTGTTCCTCGACAGTGACGCCGGGGATCCTCAATTTTATGAGCCCGAAGACTTCACCGTTTGGCATGCTTCTCCTTCATGATCTTCTCCTGTAGCTTCATTATGCCGAAGAGCAGGTTTTCGGGCCTTGGAGGGCAGCCGGGTATGTGCACGTCTACGGGTATACCGAGCGCCTCGGTCCCCTTCACGACGGAATATGTGTCATTGTAAAAGATGCCGCCCGATATCGCGCAATTACCCATCGCAATGACGTATTTCGGCTCGGGCATCTGGGCGTAAAGGCGTTTCATGCAGTCGCCCATCTTGACGCAGACGGTGCCGGCGACTATCATGACGTCGCACTGCCTGGGGCTGGCACGAAAGACTCCGGCCCCGAAGCGGTCGATATCGAACCTGGAGGCGCCCGCGCCGATCATCTCGATCGCGCAGCAGGCGAGGCCGAATGTCATGGGCCAGAGGGAGGAGGCCTTGCTCCATTTCAGCACGGTCTCGCTTGTCGTGAGGACCAGGTTGCCGCCCGGGAATTTTTCGATGAGGCCGGAAGCGGGTATCTTCTCTATCACTGCCATTCGAGGGCCCCTTTCTTCCACGCGTATATAAGGCCGGCCGCCAGGACCGCAATAAAGACCATCATCTCAACGAAGGCTATCACGCCGGCCTCGCGGAATATGACCGCCCACGGCACGAGGAAGAGTATTTCCACGTCGAATACGACGAAGATAAGCGCGATTATGTAATAGCGCACGTTGAATTGTATCCAGGAGTTGCCCCTGACCGTCTCGCCGCACTCGTAGCAGGAGTTCTTTGCCGGGTTCGGGTCGCGCGGGCGCAGGAACCAAGATACTATGAAGGCTCCGGCAACGAAAGCGATGCCGAAGATAAGGAAGAGGCCGACATATCCGTAATCTGCGATCATATCCTAAAGCGGCTCCTATGGACTGAGTAGCTGGTCATTATACAGGCTGGCTCCCATGATTATACAAAATCTCCTGCCTTTATGTAAAGATATAAATGGCAAATAAAAACCCTTGACAAAAAGCCGGCATATGTTATAATTACCACCGTAGTAAATAAGAGATTAGAAATCGTATACCGCATCGGTTGATGATAACTAACCTTTGCGGGTTTTTTTACGACCAGGTCATTATTTACTATAATTCAAGAGGAAAGGAGGTAAAGTAAGTAATGGCTAAGGGAAAGGTAAAGTGGTTCAGCGATCAGAAAGGTTATGGATTCATTACTCCTGAGAACGGCAAGGATGTGTTTGTTCATCACAGCGCGATTCAGGGTGAAGGCTATAAATCTTTAACCGAGGGACAGGAAGTCCAGTTCGACATCGAAAAAGGTCCCAAGGGTGAGCAGGCTACAAACGTAGTAAAGCTCTAACAAGAACGCTACCAACGCATTGGCCCGGTTCCAAAAGAACCGGGCCTTGTTTTTTATCAAGCAAGAGTGTAAAATACGGGCCATGGCGGAATTCAAGGTAAAGAAGAAGACGCTCGTTTATGACGGCAGGATAGTCAGGCTTGTCGTCAGCGACGGAGTTATAAGGGGCCGGAAGGCGAGGTGGGAGGTCGTCCACCACATCGGCTCGGTAGGCATCATCCCGATGCTCACAAAGGACAGGATAGTCCTCGTCGAGCAGTACCGTTATGCGGTCAATGAAAGGCTGCTGGAGATACCAGCCGGGACGCTCAATAAGGGCGAGGCGCCCCTTTCGGCCGCGAAGAGGGAGATACAGGAAGAGATAGGCTACGCCGCAGGGAAGTTCGAGAAGATGGGCATCTTCTACCCGTCTCCAGGGGTAACGGATGAGTTTGTGGCGCTGTACAGGGCGACCGGCCTTAGGCCTTCAAGGCTTGAGGCAGACTTCGATGAAGATATCAAGGTGAGGACGGTCAGGCTGGCCGATGCCCTGAAGTACGTAAAACAGGGCAGGATAAAGGACGCCAAGACGATCATAGCCCTGCTGCTCATAACGGGGAAGAGATGAAGGAACGCCTCGATATAATAGGCATACTGGAAAAGATAACGGA
>JAQUSA010000174.1 GCA_028715315.1 Candidatus Omnitrophota bacterium
TAGACGCATTCGCACGGGTAAGGCATGTCCTCCTTCGTTATGATCGGGTTCTTGTCGTACTTCTTTGTCACGAATCTCATCTTATCCTCCTGTTGTTCAGCGTGTTTTTCCGTACCATTCCTTCACTACGTCCTGCGCGGGCTTGTTCTGTATGTTGAACCCGCGGTCGGTGCTCCCGCCCATTCTATCATTTGTCCCCCAGTACCACCAATACATTCCGTAGAACCAGGGCCTGTCCCAGAACGCTTCAAGCATCGCGGTATAGCAATCGCTCTGCAGCTGGAGGTCGACTTCCCTTCCCTGCTGGTGTTCCCAAGGCGCTTTCGCCGCGCCGGTGGAGCTCTTGTATCCGACCTCGGTCAACAGGACCGGTTTGTTTATCTTCTTCTGCCACGCTTCTATCGCTTCCATATGGACCTTCCATCCCTGCCTGAGGTCTTCCAGCGACGGCTTGTCTTTTTCGGAAAGCGGGAAATACGCGTCAAGCCCCGCATAATCGAGCTTGTCCCAGAACGCGATGTTCTGGTACTCCTCGTTCCAGTTCGCGGCATAGGTTATAGGCCCTGAAAACACCTTCCTTACTTCCTCTATCACGTAGGTATCCCACATCTCGGGCTTCTCCGTCGCAGGGACCGTAAGTTCCACCCCGATGCAGAAGAGCTCCGCGCCGTTATCTTCGGCCAGTTTCGCGTAATGGGCGATGAACTCCCCGTAGCTCCTGAACCACGCCTCCCAGTCGGCATCATTACTGAATTGTATCTCCCCGCGCCAGCACCCGCTCTTTATGAGGTCGAGGTGAGGTTTCAACATGACCTTTAACCCGGCTTTATGGGCCTGCTCTATCGCGTGGACAAGGCTTTCGTCGGTAGGGGTGTTTCCGCCCGGCTTTACCTGGGTCATATTATAATCGCCCTGGTACCATGTCGTTATTATAGCGGCGTATCCGCATCCCATTGATGACAGTTTTGAGATCGACAGGTCCGAAAAGCCCTTACTGTATGCGACCCTGTCCCACGTGACATATGTCATGCCCTTCTGGAACTGCGGGAACGCGGGCCTGTCTATCGCTTTCCTCTTAATCACGGCGTCCGGCGATACCGCGGCCGGAGCGGCCTGCTGCATTTCCGGGCCGGAAGACGTGGCCGGGGGATTCTCCGCGCCGTACGTTATCTTAGTGTCCGGCGGCCTGCCTGCCTGCGTCCTATTGCTGCGGGTCGAGCTCAATATGAACCCCGCGAGGAACGCGAGCACTATAATTACGGTTATCAGCACCTTATTGCGTAATGACATCTATCTATCTCCTTAGGTCCTTTATAATTTTGAGAAGGCCCTTGATGGGGCCATGGCGCGGCTGTAGCCAGGCCACGGCCCCATGGGCAGTTCTCTATTCTAATCTTATGTTGTCTACGTAATACATACCCTTCCACTCGGACTTGTTATTCTCGACCCTTATGCCGAACTTGCGGACGTCTTTCCTGAAGTTGTCATCTACAAGGGTGTTCTTCCAGTCCTTGCTTCCGGGAGCCAGGCTCGCCGTTATCGTCGTTACCTGGCCGGGCGTCAACGGGACCGTCTTGCTCATCTCGGTCCATTTCCATTCTTCGCCCGTGGTAAGGATGATCTTACCCTTGAGCCCTGCGGGAGCATCCTTCGGGATGTAGACGTCGACCGAGAGCTTGCTGTAGGCCGACCAGTCATAATAATCCTCGATCTCTACGAACGCGCCCGACCATTTCCCGCCGAGGAACTCGGAAGTGACCTTCATCGACTTCTTGCCTTCCGAAGCCCAGTCCGTAGACGAGGCTAGGTCCCTGGCTACATGGTCCTCCTTTTCGAGGGCCCAATCCGGCACGCGCCATCCGCCGGTGTCGTCCTCGAAACCGAACAATACCATTCCGGCCGCGTGAGAGAACCCGCTGATCGCGAGAAGTGACACGGCCAGAATTACCACTGCTAACCTGCCCATTGCAACTGCCTCCTTTCCCGGCAACCCCTACTTGGCCTTCGAATACCAACCGGCCAGGACCTTTTCCGCGAGTTTCCCCTTAATCGGGAAACCCAGCGGGCTTTCCACCTCCTGGGGGAATACGTTCCACACGTAAAGCCCCGAAAACCACACCCGATTTGACATGACTGTCATTAACGCATCCAGACAGTCAGCCTGCTCCCTCTGGTCTTCGGACTTAGATGCGACTTCCCACGGCCTTTTATTCGCGCCGTCCGCGCTGGCATATCCGGCTTCCGTAAAGATGACCGGCTTGTTTATGCCCCTCTTCTTCAAAAATCCCTCTACCTGATCCGCTTCCCTTTCCCACGCCTGTATGAGCTCATCTTTAGCCGGATCGTTCTTGTTGGTCAGCGGGAAGTAAGCGTCTATACCCATGAAATCCAGGTCGTTCCAGAACGGGACATACTTATACTCGTCCCAGTTCGCGGCATATGTTATGGGCCCCTTGTATGCGCCCCTTACGTCCTTTATGATCTTGCGCCATTCGGGTTCCCACTTCGTGGGAGTCCCCGAGAGCTCCGTGCCTATGCAGAAAAGCTCCACGTTGAACTTCGCGGCGAATTTCGCATATTTCAATATGAACTC
>JAQUSA010000175.1 GCA_028715315.1 Candidatus Omnitrophota bacterium
AATTAGGAAGACTACCTTTCCGTGCTGGTCCTTGACCGGCTTAAGGGAGAAGTCTATGTAGTGGACGCTCTTATCGGCTGCGAGATGGGTCGCCTACAGGAACACGGTCTCGCCGCCCGCGGCCTTCGTTATGGCATCGCGCAGCTTATCCTGGAGCTCTTTCGAATGGGTCCACCACGGCGTATCCCAGAAAGGCTTGCCGAAACAATCCGATTCATTGATCCCCGCAAACTGCATAGCCGTCCTGTTCGCCTCGAGGACTGTGCCATCCACCGCTAACATTCCGATGAACTGGAAGGTCTGGTCAAAAAGGGCGCGTATCGTCCTCTCGCTCTCCTGCAGCCGCTCTTCCGCCCTTTTCTTATCGGTGATGTCCCAGAAAAGCCCGAACAGCCCCGTGACAGCGCCCGCCCTATTCCTTACCGGGACTTTGACCGTATTGATCACGCCTCTTTTTGTTTCGTTAAGGTAGCTGTCTATTACCACGTATTCCTCTTCCAGGCTTACGGATTTGCCGGATTCCATGACACTCTTATCATCGGTCCTGTATTTCTCGGCCAAGTAAGTTGGGAAAAATTCATAGTCCGTCTTCCCGGCGATCTCTTCCGGCCTGATGTTCAGGTCTCTTGCGTAATTTTCATTGCATGATACATAGACCGAGTTCACATCCTTCAGGAAGACCTTTTGCGGGAGGTTCTCGATAAGTGTCCTGTATTGCTCTTCCTTCGCCTGCGCCAATTCACCTTCTATCCGCTTCCTTTCGGTGATGTCGCGTATGTTGCATTGGATGACCTTCGCCTTGTTGACTAAAATGACCTCCGAGTTTATCTTTGACCCGTTCTTGGTCCTTACCCCGGCTTCCTCGTAATGGACCACTCCGTCTTTTTCCAGCCTTGAAACGACCTTAAGGAAGTCCGTACGGTCCCTGGCTATTCCGATCCCCCAAAGCTTCATTTTCATTAACTCGCCGTGGGAATACCCCAGCAGGACCTGGACGGACTCGTTGGAATTAAGGATGTCACCTTCGGTCTTATGGACAAGTAACAACCCGTCCCGAGATGTCTCAAAAGCCCTGCGAAAACGCTCCTCGGACTCCTTCAATTCCATTTGCAAATGCTTGCGCTCGGTAATGTCTTCGATAGCCAGCAGGATCAGCTCTTCTTCTTTTACCCCTGCCGCAATTATTGCCGCTATTTTCTTCAGGACATGCAGCTGGCAGGCGTTCAATATCATGGCCCGTTCCCCGATCCTATCGAATTTATGTTCGACTTCGTAATCCTTCACGGCCCTTTTTTCCGGAATGATTTCTTTTAACAGCTTGAGCAGGCCCGGAATGTCCCATTGTTTGTCTCCCAGGTCGGGCAGCAGACAGCCTATAGTGTTTTTTTCCGTAGTTTTGAAGGCGGAATAAAAGGCCTGGTTGGCGGAGACGACCCGAAGGTCCGCATCCAAAACTAGGAACGGCTCCCTTAATGTGGCGATGATGCTATTGGCATAATTCAAGAGGATTTCAAGTTCCTGTTCGTGATCCGGTATTGATTTTTTCATGTTATGCCCTTCCTTAAAATAAAAAACCCAAGCATCCTACGCTGATTAAACACGGGATGCTTGGACCGATCTGCCGACTTGAAAAACTGTCTGAATATTATATCCCGCCATGCGGCGGAATCAACATAAAACTTATATGTCCATTGAGAGGTATTTACAAAATCAGTGAACCCGCCTTTTTCCGGCCGCAGAAGCGACAGCCCTTGCCACTTTTTCATGCACCGCGATATTCATGAAATTCGGGACGACTTCGTTCTTGCCTGCCAGCGATGCGATCATTTCGGCGGCGGAAAACTTCATCTCCCTCGTTATTTCGCGCGCGCGCGAATCGAGCGCGCCCCGTATGATACCCGGGAAAGCAAGGGCGTTATTTATAGTCCTTCCGTCGAGCGCTATGGATGCGCCGGCCTCTTCCGCGTCCTTGGGCCATATCTCCGGGACGGGGTTAGCGAGCGCAAATATTATCGGGCGTTTGTTCATGGCCTTTACCATATCCTTACTGACAAGCCCGGGGGCCGACAGGCCTATAAATATGTCCTTGCCTTTCATTATATCCCTTAGCGCGCCCTTCTCCCTGCGCTTGTTCGTGATGCAGGCAATCTCCTTCTTATACGCGTTCATGTCTCCCGCCCTGCCCTTATATATGGCTCCGGCCCTGTCGCAGAACACGATATTCCTGAACCCGTATCCCAGCAAAAGTTTTGCTGCCGCTATGCCGGCCGCTCCCGCCCCGTTTATCACGATACCCGCCTTCTCCTTCTTCTTGCCGGTCATCTTGAGCGCTTTTATCAGGGCGGCCAGTATGACGGTAGCGGTGCCATGCTGGTCATCGTGGAACACGGGCACCTTTACCCTTTTCTGCAATTTCTGCTCGACCTCGAAACAGAGAGGCGCGCCGATATCCTCTATCATTATGACGCTGAACGTCTCAGCGATGCAGGCTAGCGCATCGACTATCTCATCGGCGTCGTCGCTATGCACCAGCAGGGGGACACAGCTGACATCCGCCATCTTGTTCAGGATGATGGATTTTCCCTCCATT
>JAQUSA010000027.1 GCA_028715315.1 Candidatus Omnitrophota bacterium
TCGTACGACTGGGGCCGCGAAGTCTCGACCTGCCTTCCCGGTTATTACCGCTGGAACCAGTGGATATTCCTGAAGATGCTCGAGAAGGGGCTCGCGTATAAAAAGGCGTCGGTCGTCAACTGGTGCCCCGATTGCGAGACCACCCTCGCCAATGAAGAAGTCATCGACGGGAAATGCTGGCGCTGCAAGAGCTTAGTCCGGCAAAAAGAGCTCGACCAGTGGTTCATCAAGATCACCGCGTATAAAGAGAGATTGCTCGATGACCTCGCAGGGCTCAGGTACTGGCCGGAGCGCGTCATCACTATGCAGAAGAACTGGATAGGAAAGAGCGAAGGCGTCGAGATATTCTTCAAGGAAAAAGAGACAGGCGGGACCATTCCTGTCTTCACTACCCGCCAGGATACGATATTCGGATGCACCTATGTGGTGCTCGCGCCCGAACATCCCCTCGTCAAGAAGCTGATTTCCGGAAAACCGCAGGAGAGCCAGGTCCTGCAGTTTATAGAAAAAGTATCCAAGGAGAGCAAGATCGTGCGCGTCGCGGCCGACGTCAAAAAGGAAGGTATCTTTACCGGCGCATACGCGATAAACCCCGTCAATAACGAGCCCGTCCAGATATGGGTCGCCGACTACGTGCTGATGGAATATGGCACGGGAGCGATAATGGCCGTGCCTACCCACGACCAGCGCGATTTCCTGTTCGCGAAAGAGCATAAACTCCCGATGCGCGTTGTGATACAGCCTAAGGATAAAGCCCTGCCGCTCGATGAGATGACGGAGGCCTACGAGAACGACGGCGTCCAGGTAAACTCGGCGCAGTTCGACGGCCTGACGAATGCCGAAGGCAAGAAGAGGATAGCGGAGTGGATGGAGAAGGCCGGCATCGGCAAGCGCACCGTCAATTGGCGCCTTCGCGACTGGCTGATATCGCGCCAACGCTATTGGGGGACGCCCATTCCGGTCATATATTGCGCAAAATGCGGCGTTGTCCCCGTGCCGGAAAAAGACCTGCCGGTAGTCCTGCCCAAGGATGTCGAGTTCACCGGGAAGGGCGGGAGCCCGCTCTCGCAGGTCAAGGATTTTACGGAGACGAAGTGCCCGAAATGCGGCGGCGCAGCGAAACGCGAGACGGATACGATGGCGACATTTATCGATTCGTCGTGGTATTTCCTGAGGTTCTGCTCGCCTCATGCTGATACGGCGGCCTTCGAAAAAGCCGACGTATCGTATTGGATGCCGGTTGACCAGTATATCGGAGGCATCGAGCATGCGGTTCTGCACCTGCTATATTCGAGGTTTTTCACGAAGTTCCTCAAGGATATAGGGATGTTGGATTTCGAGGAACCGTTCCAGAAACTCCTCACGCAGGGCATGGTCCTAAAGGACGGCGAGGTCATGTCGAAGTCGCGCGGGAATATCGTCGACCCCGATGAGATAATCGCGAAATACGGCGCGGACACGATGCGCCTCTTCATCCTTTTTGCCGCGCCTCCGGAGACCGAGTTGGAGTGGGAAGAGCGCGGCACCGAGGGCGCGTACAGGTTCCTCGCGCGCGTATGGCGCATACAGGAGAACCTGAAGGATAAGGCCGACCCTGCGCTGGTCCGCCTTACGCATAGGGCCATAAAGAAGGTCACGGACGATATAAGCGAGTTCAAGTTCAATACCGCCATCGCGGGAATGATGGAGCTGGTCAACGCGATCTACCAGTACGGCGCCGACAGGGAAACCTATTCATCGCTTATACTGATGCTCTCGCCGATAACGCCGCATTTCTGCGAGGAGATATGGCAGTCGCTCGGGAATAAGGAGAGCGTCCTTAAGGCCGGCTGGCCGAAGTTTGACCCGAAGATGCTGGTCGAGGAGAATATCACGATAGTCATACAGGTGAACGGCAAGGTCCGTTCGAAGGTCGAAGTGCCCAACGATATCAGCGACGAGAAACTTAAAGAGCTGGCCCTGTCGGACGAGAAGGTCAGGCAATGGCTTGAGGGGAAGCCCGTGAAGAATATCGTCGTCGTACCCAAGAGGCTCGTGAGCATAGTTGCTTGACCTGACCGCGCAGGAGAGGAAAGTGCTGGTAACCCTGGGGGCCCTGGCCCTGCTGGGTTTGGCGGTGATCGCGTACAGGACCTATATTGACCGCCCCGATGTCAGGGTGGTCCCCGGACCGCGCGCGGCGGAGGGTTTCAAGGATGCGATGGGCCCGGCCGGGCCGGTAAATATCAATACTGCCGACGCGGAGAAGATAGAGTCGTTGCCGGATATAGGCCCAAAGATGGCAAAGGATATCGTGGATTACCGGGCCGCGCACGGGCAATACCTTTTTAAAGAAGACCTTATGAAGGTCAGGGGCATCGGGCCTAAGACTTTCGGGAAGATAAAGGAGCTTATCGCTCTTGAATAGCGGGGTATTCTGTGGTAGACTTACTCCCTGCCGCGTTAGTCCCTTAAAAAAATAACACGAAAGGAGCAATAAGATGTACAGGACAAGGTTGTTTGCTGTGGTTATGGCGGTCTTTGCCGCGGTTGCGTTGACGGGCTGCTGTCAATCAGCCAAGAACGCCGCCGCGCCGGCACCGGAGGCCTCGAAGGGCCAGGCGGTAAGCGCCGAGACGGCGAAGCAGGCCGCGCCCGAGGCGAAGGGCGGGAAAGTAGTGGCCGAGATTGGCAGCGAGAAGATCACCCTCGAAGAGATAAACGAGATGATTAAACAGATACCGGAGCAGTACCAGCCTATGGCCGAGGCCCACAAGGATATGTTCGTCGACAGCGTCGTAAACCAGAGACTGCTGTACAACGAAGCCTCGAAGCTTAACCTCGATAAGGACGCCGCCGTCCAGAAACAGCTCGATGAGGCCAGGAAAGAGATAATCATAAAGGAATTCCTGCGCAAGGAGATAGAGGATAAGGTGGTCGTCACCGACGAGGACGCTAAGAAATATTACGAAGCGAATAAGGACAAGTTCAAGGAAGGCGAGAAGATCCAGGTATCGCACATCCTGGTAGAGACTGAAGCCGAAGCGAACGATGCCCTCGCAAAGCTGCAGGCCGGCGCGGATTTCGCAGCCCTGGCAAAAGAGAAATCAAAATGCCCGAGCAAAGATAAGGGCGGCGACCTGGGGCCCATAAGCAAGGGGCAGACAGTCCCAGAGTTCGAAAATGCCGCTTTCGCGCTCCAGGTAGGGCAGTTGAGCCCGGTCGTCAAGTCGCAGTTCGGTTACCATATCATCAAGGTCACCGAGAAACAGCCTGAAAAGCTTCTCTCGTTCGACGAGGTCAAGGAACAGCTTAAGCAGATGCTCCTCGCGGACAAGCAGAAGGAGAGCTTTGATTTGATAATAAAGGACCTGAAGGACAGGAATAAGGTCGTTATATACAAAGACCTGCTGATGCCGCCTGCGCCTAAGGCCGAGCCGATCCCAGCAAAATAAACCGGGATGCCTTTAACCTGGGTAGCGTTATTTCTATCTACGGGGATCTGGATAACAAGCGTTATCCGGGTCCCCGTTCTCTTTTCTTCGGCCCTGGCCGCCCTGTTCCTTGTAGTGTCCGCGGCCGTCATAAAGAAAAAGTTTGCCTCTTTACTGTCGCTTTCCGCGGCGTTCCTCTTCATAGGCTGCATACTCCTTGGCGTTAACCGTTCACTTCCGGACGGCCATATTAAGTATTTCACCCCTTCCGGGCCTGAAGAGGTCTGCCTCGAGGGGACGGTAACGGACGAGCCTTCGGAGGCGATGACTTTCTATGGAGAGCCCAGGATAAATTTCACTCTTGAAGTGCGGGGGTTGCAGAAGGGCGAAATGAAGGCCCGCGTCTCGGGCAAAGTAAGGGCCTCTATTTTCGGCCGTCCGAAGAACAAAGTCTCCTACGGCGATACCGTGGCCCTGCGCGGAAAGCTCTCGAAGCCTTCGGCACCCGGCAACCCCGGCGAGTTCGACTACGCGAAGTACCTCGAGAGGAACCGGATATTCTCATCGGTATCGGCGAACGCGAAGGATGTCGCCCTGCTGAAGCAGGACCCTGGCATTACAGGGACCGGCAAGGGGAATCCCGTCGTAAGTTTCGCGTACAAGGTACGGGGCAGGGTAAGGGAGGTTATAGCCGCGGGCATCCCGGGGGACGCCGCGGATTTCCTGATAGCGGTATTGCTCGGCCTGAGGCAGGACGTCAGCGCCGGGCTCAACGATGACTTCATGAAGACGGGAACCGTGCATCTTCTCGCCATAAGCGGGCTTAATGTAGGGCTCATAGCGTCCCTGATGCTTGTGATATTCGGGATACTCAGGATCCCGAAGAAGGCGGGCATCTGCGCGGCCGTAGTCCTGCTGATTTTTTATGCCGTGCTGACGAACGGCACGCCCTCGGTGATAAGGGCGACCGTGATGTCGATAGCCGTCCTCTGCGGGCTGCTTATCGGAAGGGACGCGTCCCTTTGGAACTCGCTGGGCCTCGCCGCTATAGTGATACTCGGATATGACCCGGAAGCGTTGTTCGATATCGGGTTCCAGCTTTCGTTCCTGTCGGTGGCGTCGCTGCTCTATTTTGTCCCGCTGATACAGGGCTTTGCCCCTAAGATCGGCCTGACTTTACGGAAGCGGAACTACCTGCTGGAGGGATGCGCGGTCTCGCTTGCCGCCTGGGCGGGAGTGGCCCCGCTCATACTGGTCTATTTCAACATAGTGACCCCCATCGCGGTGGCTGCGAATCTCATTGCCGTTCCGCTTTCATTCGCGATAACCGCGGCCGGCATCCCTTTCATCATATTCGGTTTTATATTTCCGCCTCTCGGAAAAATATTTGCCGCTTCCACGTGGATACTGTGCGAAGCGCTATTCAAGTCCAACAATATTTTGGCAAAAGCGCCCCTCGGGCATTTCTACCTTCCGGCGCCGCCTATATATGTATTAATTGCGTATTACCTGTTCCTACTGGCCTTCACGGAGAGGGCCAGGCTTAAGATAAGCGGCGCGAAGATCGCTGCGGCGGCCCTGGCATTCGCCAACATTATCATCTGGACGAGCGCTCTTGCTCCCCGCGACGGGAAGATGCGCGTCACGTTCCTCGATGTCGGCCACGGCGATTCGGTCTTCCTGGAATTCCCCCGCGGCGGGAACATGCTCATAGACGGCGGAAGCGGCGGGGGAGAGGATTGGGATGCGGGCAGGAACATCGTGCTGCCTTTCCTGAGGAGCAAGGGCGTTCAGGTGATCGATGCAGTGGTCCTGACCCATCCGGATGCCGACCATTCGGGAGGCCTTGTTTCGGTGCTCGCCGGCGTCGATGTGAGGAATGTTTTCGAGGGCGGCGCGGGCTCCGGCACCGGGATATACAAGTCTTTTGAGGAGATCGTCCGCGGCAGGCATATCGCGCGGCATATTTTAAAACGCGGGGATTCGATAAGCGGCATAGAAGGCGTTGACCTGCTATGCCTCAACCCGCGCGCGGGCCGCGCCGGCGATACCGCAATATCCGTTAACGACAGGTCCGTAGCCATTGCGATAAGGTTCGGCGGTTGCGGGTTCCTGTTTTGCGGGGATACCGGCGAAGGGCCTATAGCGGAGATAGCCTCGGGATATCCCGGCGCCATAAAATCGGACCTGTTAATGCTGCCGCACCACGGGGAGAAGCTCAGCGCGGCATCCGAGGCGTTCATTGCATCCGCCGGCCCGGAATATGCGGTCATATCGGAGGGCCGGGCGCGCAGGGAGGTTGCTGCATCGGCTAAGATGCAGCAGCTGCTTTCCGCGAAAGGAATTAAGGTTTACAGGACCAACGCGGACGGCGCGGTCTTCGCGGTAACGGACGGTAAGGGACTTATCGTAAGTAATTTCAGAAGAATGCGTTAAATTTCACGTTGACAAGCGGTGCCTCCGGGGTATAAAATCATCTATAATTAGGGGGCGCTCTATGCAATCTAAGTCAGATTTCCCCGAGAGAAGGCAGTATGAACGGATCAACACGACCATGTCGGTCCAGTACAGGGGAATACGGCAGGCCAGCGACTCCGTTATCAATGCGATCTCCAGGGATATTTCCACAGGCGGCGTCAGGCTGCTCGTAAACGAGTTCATATCGGTGTTTACGCGGCTTGTCCTGGAGATAGCTATGCCGTCATCCCCGAAGCCTGTAAGGGTGGTCTCGAAGGTCGCGTGGGTGCGCAAGCGTCCCTACGGCGAACAGTACGAGGTTGGGGTCGAGTTCATGGATATGCCCGATGAAGACAGGCGCGGCATAGATGATTTTATCGAAAGATCCGCCCTCAAACAGTAAATCCGCAAAAAACCGGAAGGCGAAAACGTCTATGAGAAGATCCTTTTTTGTTATATTGGCGGCTTTGGCCATGGCAGTGGCCATGCCGGCAGCCCATGCCTACTGGATATGGACCCCGCAGACGGGGACCTGGATAAACCCGAAATGGGCCGTAAAGGATACGCCGCAGGAACAGTTCGACTGGGCCATGAAGTTCTTCGAGTCAAAAGAATACAAGAAGGCCGCAGAGGAATTCCAGAAGCTCGTGCGTTATTACCCGCAGGCGGAACTTGCCGCGGAAGCCGAATATTACGCCGGCAAATCCTATGAGTGCATCGATGAATATGAGCAGGCCTTCAACGCCTACCAGAAGGCGATAGAGACGTATCCGTTCTCGAAGAGGCTCGATGAGATGATGGAGCTCCAGTACGAGATAGGGAACAAGTTCTACCTCGGCGAGAAGGTAAGGCTGTGGGGCATACCGACCTTTCCGTCGGTCTTCAAGGCGATAGAGATGTACCAGAAGGTAATAGATAATGCGCCCTACGGCAAGTTCGCCGACCAGGCGCTCTATAAGATGGGCGAGTGCTACAAGAAGGCCGGTGATTTCCAGCAGGCGAGGTTGACCTTCCAAAAACTGGTCGATGAACATCCAGAGAGCAAGCTCGCCGAAGAGGCGAATTTCCAAGTCGGCCTCTGCGCTTCACAGGCTTCGCTGAAACCGAGCTACGACCAGTCCGAAACGGATTCGGCGCTGCAGGAGATAGAGGATTTCTCGAAACGCCATCCCGAGTCGGCCTTGACGGGCGAAGCGGACAAGATGCGCGAGTCGCTGAGGGAGAAGAAGGCCCAGAGCGATTACGACATAGCCGAATTCTACTGGAGGCTGAAGCAGTACGAGTCTGCTGCCGTTTACTACAAGAGCATCGTCAACACCTTGCCCGACACGGATATCTCGAAGAAAGCGCAGGAGAGGCTCGACATATTAGAAAAGAAGAAAAAGAAATGAAGAAAACATACCTCGTATTGGCGGCCCTGGTGGCCCTGGCGGCGGTATCCGTTTCGGGCTGCGGTTATTCCACCCGCTCGCTCGCGTACGGCAAATCGACAAAGATATATATCAAGCCTTTCGAGAACCAGGTCGACCTGAACATCAATTCGGACCTTTCCGATAAGAATCCCTACAGGCTCTACCGCGCCGGCATGGAGGTTAAGGTCACTAATGCCGTGGTCAACAAGTTCATGGTGGACGGCTACCTTAGGGTGGTATCGAATGAAGACCAGGCGGACCTGGTAATCCGCGGCGCGCTGATAAATTACAATAAACAGCCCCTAAGGTACGACCAGCGCAGCGAGAATGTCGAGGAATACAGGGCGAATATCATAGTGAACATATCCCTTGAGGATGTAGTCAACGCCAAGACGGTCTGGACCGAGCAGGGTTTTGTCGGTTACCAGGAGTACGCGCTGACAGGCCCGAAGGCCAAGTCGGAAGAAACAGCGATTAATGAGGCCATAGAGGACCTGGCGAAAAGGATCGTTGAAAGGACCGTTGAGGATTGGTAGGGCCTTCAGATGCCCGGTTTAGTATATCTTTTTATTGGAAGAGAGAACGCCCTTAAAGGGGAAGCCCTCGAAGAACTCAAGAAGCAGACCCTCTCCGGCGGCAACGCCGACCTGAATTACTCGATCTTCTATTCCGACCAATTTGACCCGCAGGGGTTCCAGGATGCGGTAAATACCCAGCCGTTCCTTAGCCCGAAGCGTTTCGTGGTGATAAGGGATGCCGACAGGCTGCCCAAGGAAGCCAGGGGGCCCGTCGCAGATTATGCGAATAACGGCTACGAGAGCACCGTCCTTGTCATCACCGCAAACGTGACCCCGAAGGAAGCCGGCGAAGACCCTTTCCTTTCCGGACTGTTGAAATGCGCAAAGGTAAAGAACTTTTCGAGCCCGGAGGGCGAGGACCTGAAACGCTACATAAACGAGAGGGCCTCATTATACAATAAACAGATAAACAGGGATTCGCTGGACCTGCTGGTCGGCAAGATAGGCAATGATATCGGATATGTCCGGATGGCGGTGGAAAAGCTCGCGAATTATACCGGGGACAGGAAGGTAATAGAGAAGAAAGATGTCGAAACGCTTGTCGGAAGGTCGCTCGAAGAGAGCGTCTTCGACATGACCGATGCGATGTGTTCCGGCAATAAGGCCAAAGCGCTCCGGATATTGTCGGGCCTGTTAAGGGATTCTACGAAGCCCGAAGGGATAATCGGGGCTATAGGGGCCGCGCTGAAGCGCAAAGCAAGGTCGATGGGACAGTCCCCCCGCGCACGGTCCTGGCTTAAGGAATGTTTCTCATTCCTGTCGAAGGCAGACCGCGACGTAAAGACAAGGGACCTTGATAAGAAAGTTATCCTGGAATCTCTTGTGATAAGGCTAGCTGAGCTTAGCGAGCTTAGATAGGATGCGGGCTCTCTTGCGCGACACGGTGTTCCTGTGGATGATGCCCTTGGAACGGGCCCTGTCGAGCTTCGATACGAGAGAAAGTCCGAGCTTCTTTGCTTCGTCGTTCTTCTTGGCCGTAAGGGCCATTATGAACTTCTTGGCGAGGCTCTTTATTTCGGATTCGACTTTATCGTTCCTTGCGCGCCTTTTCTTATCCTGGCGTATTCTTTTCTTGGCGTTTGGTAGATTTGGCAACTTTATATCTCCTTTTAAGTTACGGTTATGTAAAAATACCATATAAGGCGGAAAATGTCAACTCATAAATCGCTGGCGAAATCAGCCGGGATAATAAGCCTCGGCATAGCGGCAAGCCGTTTGCTGGGCTTCGCCAGGGATATAATCATAGCCGCGGTCTTCGGGACCTCGGTGCCGCTGCAGGCGTTCGTCGTCGCTTTCAGGATACCGAACATGCTGCGCGACCTCGT
>JAQUSA010000028.1:0-6575 GCA_028715315.1 Candidatus Omnitrophota bacterium
GACGGAGGTATTGCCGGAGAGATATTTCGACCTCGTGACCGCCATATCCGGCAGCGGGCCGGCGTATTTCTTTTATCTTAAGGAGGCCCTCATGGAGGCGGCGACGGGCCCCGGGATGAAAAAAGATACTGCGCGCAAGCTTGTTTCGAGGACGGCCTTAGGCGCGGCGAAGCTGCTTATCGAGACCGGGCATGAACCCGCAGTGTTGAGGAGCCGCGTCACGTCTAAGGGAGGCACTACCGAACAGGCGATGAAGGTATTCGAGAAAGAGGGATTCAAGCGCACGGTCCGGAAGGCGGTGGCCGCCGCGCAAAAACGTTCCAGGCAATTATCAGGAGGCTAAATGTTCGCCATTAGCAACCTTATCATCCTTGCCGCGCGCCTTATCGAAATATTTTTGCAGATGTGGTGTTTCATGATAATATTGCGCGCGTTCATAAGCTGGGTCAACCCGGACCCGTTCCATCCGCTGGTCCAGTTCCTTAACAGGATGACGGACCCGGTGCTCGCGCCTTTCAGGAAATTCATGCCGCCTTTGGGCCCGATAGACATATCGCCCATGATAGCGGTCATACTGATATATTCGGTACAGAAGTATTTCCTCGTCCCGACCCTGATGGAACTCGCGATGAGGATGCGCTGAAAACGGAGGAATAAATGCACGAACTTAAGGCCAAGATCAACGAGACCGTAAAATTCATAAAGGAAGAGATGGGCCGAATGCCCCAGCCGGATGTCGCGATAATACTCGGGACGGGGCTCGGAAATCTCGCGGAGCAGATAAAGGACAAGAAAAGCCTCGAATACTGGAAGATACCCCATTTCCCGCTTTCGACGGTAAAGAGCCATAAGGGGGAACTGGTCTTCGGGAAGATAGGAGACAAGAATGTAGTCGCCATGGAGGGCAGGTTCCATAATTACGAGGGATACACGCTTGACGAGGTGACTTATCCCGTAAGGATAGTCAAGGCGCTCGGCGCGAATACCCTCGTCGTATCGAACGCCGCCGGAGGCATGAACCCGAAATACAATTATGGCGACCTCATGGCTATAACCGACCATATCAATTTCACGGGATCGAACCCGTTGATAGGGCCTAACGACGACTCGCTCGGGCCGAGGTTCCCTGATTTCTGCGACCTCTATGACCCGCAGCTCGTGGAACTTGCCGGCAAGATCGCCAAGGAGGAGGGGATAAGCCTGCAGAAGGGCGTATATATAGGCGTGACAGGCCCCAACCTCGAGACGAGGGCCGAGTACAAGTTCTTCCAGGTGATCGGCGCCGACGCGGTCGGGATGTCTACGGTCCCCGAGGTGATCGTGGCAAAACACGCGGGCCTCAGGATATTCGGGATAAGCGTGATAACCGATATATGCCTGCCGGAGACGCTGAAGCCGTGCAACATAGACGAGATAATTAAGACCGCGAATGAGGCCGAACCTAAACTGACGAAGCTTATCTACAAGCTGATAGAGAGAATATGAACTACAAAGAGACCCTGAACCTGCCGAAGACCGATTTTCCGATGAAGGCCGACCTCCCGAAGAGGGAGCCGGAGATGCTGAAGGCCTGGGAATCCGGGGATATCTATGGGGCGATCCGCAAGGCCCGCGCCGGGAAGCCGAAGTACATCCTGCACGACGGCCCTCCTTACGCGAACGGCAACATACATATCGGCCACGCGCTGAACAAGACGCTTAAGGACATAGTCGTTAAATACAAGACCATGCGCGGTTTTGACGCGCCGTATGTCCCGGGATGGGATTGCCACGGCCTGCCGGTAGAGCACGCGCTCTTCAAGGAACTGAAGATGTCGAAGGGCCAGATAGGCCAGCTCGAGTTCAGGAAGAAGGCCGCGGAATACGCGCTTAGGTTCGTCGCGACACAGAAGGAGGAGTTCAAGCGCCTCGGCGTCTTCGGCGACTGGGCCGATCCCTACCTGACGCTGGACAATAAGTATGTCGCCGGGATAGTCCGTTCGTTCGCGAAGATGGCCGAGAAAGGCTATATCTATAAGGGCGTGAAGCCCGTCAACTGGTGCCTGCGTTGCGAGACGGCTCTCGCGGAGGCCGAGGTCGAATACGCCGACCACTCGTCGCCGTCGGTTTTCGTGAAGTTCAGGATCGCGGGTGCCGCGGATAATAAATTCCTCGTTATCTGGACGACTACGCCATGGACGCTGGTCGCTAATGTCGCGGTCGCGGTCCATCCTTTGCTGGATTACGTTACGGTGGATGCGGGCGGCGAGCATTATGTGCTCGCGAAGGACCTGCTCGAGTCCGTTGCGGCCAAGGCCGGATTCAGGGATTACAAAATATCAGCTACGGTAAAGGGCAAGGAGCTCGAGGGCCTTACGTATAAGCATCCTTTCATAGACAGGGAGGGCAAGGTAGTATTGGCCGATTACGTCTCCAACGAGGACGGTTCCGGCTGCGTCCATACCGCCCCGGGCCACGGCATGGAAGATTACCTTACCGGCCAGAGATACGGGCTTCCGACCATCATGCCAGTGAATGAAAGGGGAATATTCGAAGCGGCCGCGGGAGAGTTCGCGGGGATGCATGTCTTCAAGGCGAATGCCGCGATAACCGAAAGGTTGCAGAAGGACGGCGCGCTGCTGGCCGGCGGGACGGTCTCGCATTCATACCCGCATTGCTGGAGGTGCAAAGAGCCGGTCATCTTCAGGGCGACGGTCCAGTGGTTCATAAAGGTCGACCATAACGGGCTCAGGAAGAAGACGCTCGATGATATAAAGGGCGTAAAGTGGGTCCCGCAGGTCGGCGAGAACAGGATATCGGCGATGATCGAGAACCGCCCCGACTGGTGCCTCTCGAGGCAGAGGTACTGGGGCGTCCCGATACCCGCGTTCTACTGCGAATCCTGCAAGAGGCCCGTTCTTGACTCGAAGATAATAGAAAGCATCGCGGACCTGATGGAGAAAGATGGTTCGAACGTATGGTTCGCGAAGCCCGCCGAAGAGTTGCTGCCGGCCGGTTTCTCGTGCCCCGAATGTAAAGGTAAAAAGTTCAGGAAGGAAGAGGATATACTCGACGTCTGGTTCGATTCCGGCGTGAGCCACCAGTCGGTGCTCAGGGCGAGGGAGCAGCTGGCTTTTCCGGCTGACCTGTATCTTGAGGGCAGCGACCAGCACCGCGGATGGTTCCAGGCGGCGGTTCTCACCTCAGTGCCGATAGAGGGAAGGCCGCCGTTCAAGAGCGTGCTGACCCACGGATTTGTCGTCGACGGCGAAGGCAGGAAGCAGTCTAAGTCGCTCGGGAACGTGATATCCCCGCAGGATATAATAAAGACGCACGGCGCGGACGTCCTGAGGATGTGGGTCGCCTCCTGCGATTATTACGAGGATATCAGGATCTCCAAGGAGATAATCGAACGCACATCGGAAGCTTACCGCAAGATAAGGAACACCGCCAGGTTCATACTCGGCAACCTCTTCGATTTTGACCCTGCCAGGGACAGGCTCGCGCACGGCGGCCTGCTCGAGATAGATAAGTGGGCCATATCGAAGGCTTATTCGCTCTCGCAGGAGATGGCGGGGTATTATGACGCCTTTGAGTTCCATAAGGTCTTCCGCGCGCTGTACAATTTTTGCACGGTGGAACTGTCCAGTTTTTATCTTGACGTTTCAAAGGATAGACTGTATACTTATGCGCCGAACTCGAAAGAGAGGCGGTCTTCGCAGACCGCGATCTATGAAATAGTCTTGATGCTTGCAAAAGCGCTTGCGCCGGTCGCGCCGTTCACGGCCGACGAGATATGGCAGAAATTAAAGCGCGACGACGCGTCAGCCAGCGTGCATTCGTCATTATGGCCCGAAGCGCGCGATGGTTATATCGACAAGTCCCTTGAAGAAAAATGGGAAAAGCTTTTCGCGCTGAGGCCCCATATAATGAAGGCCATCGAGGAGAAGAGGGCAAAGGGGGCCTTCGGAGACTCCATGGAAGCATCGGTGACGCTGTATATAAAGGATACCGGCAAGTACGGGTATCTCCATGAGTTTGCGAAGGAACTGGCAGGCGTTTTCCTGCTTTCCTGCTTCAGGCTTGAGGATGCGCCGGCGAAGGGCCTGCCGTCCAGGGAAGGGCTGGTAGAGGTTGAAGGCCTTGGTATTTTTGTCGAAAAGGCCGGCGGCGCAAAATGCGGCCGCTGCTGGACATATTCCGAAGAGGTAGGCAGGGACGGGGACCACCCGTCACTATGCAAACGCTGCGCGGGCGCCCTAAAAGGAGAATGACCTAAAATGATAAAATGGGATAAAGCCGAACTGGAGAAGTTCAAGAGTATGCTGCTTAAAAAGAAGGCGGAGATGCTCAAGGAGATCAACGGCGTCGAGAAGGACTCCATAAATAAATCACAGCGCGACGCTTCCGGAGACCTGTCCGCATATACGTTCCACATGGCGGATGTAGCGACGGATAGCTTTGACAGGGAATTCTCTCTTGGCATCGCGATGAACGTACAGCAGAAGATACTCTATGCCATCGAAGAAGCCCTGAAGCGCATAGAGGACAAGACCTTTGGTATCTGTTTGGAGTGCGAAAAGCCGATAGCCAAGCAGAGGCTGATGGCGATGCCTTACGCGGGCCTTTGCGTCGATTGCCAGTCTAAAGAGGACCCGCAGAAGAAGATAGTCTGATGCTCCCATTTATCGTAGCCGGGTTGGTGGTGTTGGTCGACCAGGCCACGAAGGCGATAGCGGCCGCTAACTTATCCTACGGGAACTCCATTCCTGCGGTCGGGGGCCTGGTCAGCTTTACCCTCGTTGAGAATACGGGCGCGGGTTTCGGGCTTTTCAGGAACCAGGTCCTTATCCTCGTTTTTATTTCCGGCGCCGCGATATTTTTTACCGTATATTATATGCTGAAAAAGAGGCCCGGGTATTATCTTCCTTTCGCGCTGATACTGGGAGGCGCCGCGGGCAACCTTATAGACAGGCTCCGCTTCGGCCATGTCATAGACTTCATCGACCTGCATTGGTGGCCGGTCTTCAATTTCGCCGATTCGTGCATAACGATCGGCTCCGTAATGCTCTTCTTCATAATATTCAGGGGGAAGGATGCATCCCGTACTGTTTGAGATCGGGCCGTTCAAGGTGTTTTCCTACGGCGCGGCGCTTGCGATAGCGTTCCTTTTGGCCGCAACGCTGGCGAGGCGCAGGGCGGTATCGGAAGGCATGGACGGAGATAAGATGCTTGACCTATTCATCGTCCTTATCATATCGGGTATCATAGGCGGCCGACTGCTCTTCGTCCTGCTCAATATAAACGAATATCTCGCCTGTCCGGGAGATATCTTCAAATTGTGGGAGGGGGGCCTTGTCTGGTACGGCGGCCTGATAACCTCTGCGGCTTGCGGCATCATCTTCATGAAGGCGAAGGGGATGCCTGTGCTGAAGACAGCGGACCTGGTCGCGCCGTATATCGCGCTGGGGCAGGCGATAGGGCGCATAGGATGCTACCTGAACGGATGCTGCTACGGTAAATATAAGGCGATCCCGACCCAGCTGACCGAGTCGGCCGCGATGTTCATATTATTCCTTATCCTCAGGAAGCGCAGCCCTTCGAACGGCAGGACGCTGCTGCTCTACCTGGTCCTCTATTCAGCGTTCAGGTTCTTCAACGAATTCCTGCGCGGAGACAATCCCGTCTTCCTTGCGGGGCTCACCGTGTCGCAGGTCATTTCTGCAGCGGTATTCGCCTTAGCGGCCATCTCATGGAAAATTATACCTTCGAAGTAGGCCTCGAGGCCGGCCCGGTGAGGCTTGACCAGTTCCTGACCTCGGTATTTCCGAGGCCCGTTACCCGCTCGCACCTCAAGAAGCTTATGGAAGAAGGCCGCGTGCTGGTTGACGGCGTTCCCGCGAAGCCCCACCACAGGGTAAAACCCGGACAAAAAGTAGAGGTCTCCTTAGAGGAGGCCGTCGCATCGAGCCTCGAAGCAGAAGAGATCGGGCTCGATATCCTGTATGAGGATGATGACATCGTCGTGGTGAATAAGCAGCCGGGGATAGCGGTCCATCCGGGAGCGGGCGTACATTCCGGGACACTCGTAAACGCGCTCCTGAACCACTGCAAGGACCTCTCCGACCTCAACGAGGGCAGGCCCGGGTTGGTCCATCGTCTCGATAAGGACACGTCCGGAGTGATCGTTATAGCAAAGAACAACGCGAGCCATGCGGAACTGGCCAGGCAGTTCAAAGCCAGGGAGGTTAAAAAGAACTATCTCGCGCTCGTTAAGGGCGTCATTGAAATAGACAACGGGGTGGTAGACCTGCCCATAGGAAGGCATCCGAGCAACCGCCAGAAGATGGCGGTAAGGCACGATTCGGAGAGGAACGCGATCACCGAGTATAAGGTGATAAAAAGGTTCGAAAACTCGACATTGGTGATGCTGAACCTCAAGACCGGCAGGACCCACCAGATAAGGGTCCATATGGCGTATATCGGGCACCCGGTCCTGGGTGACGAGAAGTACGGTTCGAAGGGAAAATTCCCCAGGCAGGCCCTGCACTCGTTTTACCTGAAATTGCGCCATCCCGTTACCGGAAAAGAGATGG
>JAQUSA010000028.1:6675-9015 GCA_028715315.1 Candidatus Omnitrophota bacterium
CATATGGCGTATATCGGGCACCCGGTCCTGGGTGACGAGAAGTACGGTTCGAAGGGAAAATTCCCCAGGCAGGCCCTGCACTCGTTTTACCTGAAATTGCGCCATCCCGTTACCGGAAAAGAGATGGAATTCCGCGCGCCAGTCCCGGCCGACATGAAAGACATAATAGGACCGGACTATAGCAATATTTTACCCTTGACAAAAGCTTTTTAATAGTGTATAAATAGTTCCAGAAGGTGCCCCAGTGGGCAGTGTTTAAGGGTAAAACGGGCGAAACGGAGGCTAAAATGATGGTAAATCTGGCACTGAGCTTGATGATGGCTGTAGCAGTGGTTATCATGGGCCTTTATTCAATTGCTTTTAGCCATTCCGCCGCCAACTGGGTTTTAAGCATCGACCGTGAATTGGCGCGTACGGATCTGCATCAAAAAGTATATAGGGCCGGTTTTACCGCAGTCGGCGCCTCGTTCATAATGTTCGGGATCCTTACAGTATTCCTTGTAGTGTAAGGTATCGTCACGAAGGAAGAAGGACCTGTTTACTCCTCCGCTGAATAAGGCGGGGGAGTATTTTTTTCTTGCATTCCGGGGCCAACTCTAATATAATACGCGTGGGGGTAACAATCGAGCCAAATAAAAGGAGGAACAAATGAAATCGTTCCGGCTTGTAATAATAATTTTGGTTTTACTGTGCCTGGGACTCGGGATCTTCGCGGTAGTGTCTTTCATGGGGTTGCAGAAATCCAATACGAACCTTGTCGCAACCGAAAATTCCCTGAATAGCCTGAAGGACGAGAAGGCTGCCCTCGATAAGGAATTGAGCGACCAAAGGAAGATGAAGCTGGACCTCGAAGCCCAAATAGCCGATATGAAGGGCAAGGTCTCGGCTCTTCAGGATAAAGCCGAGAAGCTCGCGGCTATGCTGGCAGATGAAAAGAAAGCCAAGGAAGATGCGCTGGAGCAGGTGAGCAGCATGTCAGGGGAACTGGAAGAGGTAAAGACGAATTGGGAGAACGAAAAGGTCTCCCGTACTTCCCTGCAGGAGCAGTTTGATAAGGTATCAAAGGAATATAACTCACTGCAAGCGCAGCTCAAAACCGTCTCTTCGGCTAACGACAGCCTGAAGAAACAGGTCGAAGAGCTCCAGGCCAAGAAAGACGTCGAGCTCGATAAGATAGTCGTCAAGCCGGGAGTGGAAGCTGAAGGCAAGGTCCTCGTAGTCAACAAGGAATTTAATTTTATCGTCGTTGCCGCAGGCAACAACAAAGGCATAAGCCCGGGTGTCGTGTTTGGCGTCTTCAGGGAAGGCAAGCTCATAGCCAAGGCTCAGGTCGAGAAGGTATATGAGACGATGTCAGCCGCCAATATCACCGAAGGCGCGGACATCAGGGAAGGCGATATAGCGAAAGCTATGTAATTTGGGTTTCTCGGTCAGGCCTTCTAAGAGGTTTACGGGTTCCCTTATTTTGCCGGGCGATAAGTCGATCTCACACAGGGGTGTGATGGTCGCTTCGCTCGCAAGCGGTACGACTGTAATAAAAAATATACTGCGTTCGGACGATACGCTGGCCACGATAGAGGCCTTAAGGGCTCTCGGCGTAGGCATAGAAGAGTCGGCGGATGAGATCGCAGTAACAGGATTGGGGCTGTCGGGTTTCAAGAAACCTGCCGGCCCCGTTTTTATGCGGGATTCCGGGACCTCGATGCGCATAATGCTCGGGATACTTGCCGGGCAGCCTTTCGATACGGTGCTGACCGCAGGCAAGGGCCTCTCGAAGCGGCCGATGCGGCGCGTCACGGAGCCACTCGGCATGATGGGCGGCAGGTTCGAGGGAAAGGACAACGCGAACTTCGCGCCTATAACCGTAAGGGGAGGCAAGCTCAATCCCATCGATTACGTCTCTCCCGTTGCGAGCGCGCAGGTAAAGTCAGCGATACTGTTTGCGGGGCTTTACACGGGCGGAACCACATCCGTAAGCGAGCCGCACAGGTCGAGGGACCATACAGAGCGCATGTTGAAGGCGTTCGGGGCCGATATCTCCATCGACGGGCTGAAGGTGTCGGTCAAGGGAGGCGCGTCCCTCAGGGCGCGGGAATTGGACGTGCCGGGGGACATATCGAGCGCGGCGTTCTTCCTGCTCGGCGCGGCCATAGTCAAGGGCTCATCGATAAGGCTTAATTCCGTCGGGATAAACCCCACGCGGACCGGCATAATAGATATACTCAGGGACATGGGTGCGAATATCAATATCGAGAATGAAAGAGAGGTCGCGTCCGAGCCGGTCGGTGATATAATAGCGGAGTACGGAGGCCTTCGCGGAGTTACGGTCGAAGGGGACCT
>JAQUSA010000176.1 GCA_028715315.1 Candidatus Omnitrophota bacterium
TCTTCTTCGCGAGCCTCAGAGCGAGGATCGCGCCGCGGGTCCTTATCCCGACTATTGCGATCTTGTCTACATCCCTGTTGTTCTCGAGCACCTCATGCGCCATGCGCATAAGCGCCTTTTCGATCTGCTCGGCGTCGAGGACTCTTGCCTTCTCCTTAAGTTTCATTAATACCCTCGCAAAAAAATGCCTGTCATCGGCTCATTGCCGAAAACAGGCATAACATAGTATCCTTCATATATACAGCGCATCTTCTCTCCTTTTCCGGCCTCACCGGGCCAGATTAAAAGGTCTCTGGTGATAAAGATAGCATTGGCATGCCCCTTTGTCAAGGCTTAATTATCAATTCGCCGCGAGCGGAGAATAACCCAATGAATCCGTGGGTATGGAATTGAACAGCTTCGAGACCGTTTCAAACCCGGCCTTAGGCTTCCTGTCCCAGGTCAATATGCCCCAATACTCCTCTATATGCTTGTCCTGCACGGACGGGTTGCCGCCCTTCCACCATTCGTCTGTCCATTCGAAGATCACGATGCCGGCAAGGTCGTCTTCGGCGCTCTTTATCTGCGTGTTCAGGGCCTTATCCTGGGTATCCTTCTTGACGAAGGTGCTGTACCCCGTTTCAGTGATTATGACGGGTTTCTTGTATTTCCTGGAGATCGCCTTCATCTCCTTCACCGACTTCACGGCCTCGTCATGCCCCCGCCAGTTGAACCCGTGGCCGCCGATATACGCGTTGCATCCTATGACATCCAGGAAATCAAACCCCAGGTCATATCCCTTCACTTTCAGTATATTTGCCGCCGTGACCGGATGGCCCTTATCCACCGCTTTCACGGCAAGGTATATCTCCTTCATGAATTTATTCACCGTGTCGAAACCGTAACGCGGGACAGGGTTCCCGGGTTCGTCATAACAGAAAGGCGCGTCATTCCATATGGACCACATCAGGATGCACTTCCTGTTCTTGTGCTTCTTTACGGCTTCGGTAGCCATCCTCTTAAGCGCCTTCAACTCGACCTCGGAGGAATAGTCCGTATATGCGGAAGGGTAGACGACCTGCTCTATTATCTTGAGGTCATACTTTTCCGCCAGGTCAAGAAGCGCGTCCGGGAACGGCTCGTATGTCCTTATCGTATTTATGCCGGCGCCCTTCATCATCCTGAAATCGTTCTCGAACACCGACAGCGGTATCTTCGAGAAACATCCGTCGGCACCCGGCGGCAGTCCCGGCGCGCTTATACCGTATGCGACTCCCTTTATATAGAACAACGAACCGTCGGCATATATCCTGTTCTCCCTTATCACGACGCCGCGGTCGGCTATCTTCCTGGGTACCAACTGGTCGGGTTCCCCGGGGATCTTTTTAGCTATGACCTTCTCTGCTTTTCCCCTCTCCTCCGCCTTCCTGCGTTCGATATCCCTCTGTTTTTCGACTTCCTTGGCCCTCAATTCAAGCCTTATCCTTTCGCGGGCCAGCTCCGCGATCTCTTCTTCGCTGGGCGTGGCCATGGACGTTATTAGCTCCCTCCTCAGCGTTATCACCCCGGTCGGGATCTCGACCCTCACGGAATCCGCCGTCTCGAGTATGACCTTGCCGACTATTATGCCGCCGGCCGCAAGCGTTACCTTTACCGGTTTCGAGGCCTTTATCTCCTCGAGGACCTTAAGCTGGGCTTCGAGCTCCTTCCGCGAATCGGCGACTTTGCCCAGTTCTAAATTCAGCGCGTCGGTCTTCTGATTTGCTTTAGCCAGCTCGGATTCCAGCCTTGCGATCTCCTCCGGCTTCGACATGGCTTCCGACTTTGCCGCCGCAAGTTTATCCTCCAGGTCCGCCTTCTCCCGTTCGAAGGCGATTATCTTCGATTCGAGCCCGCCCTTGCTAACCTTCAGTTCTTCCATGGCCTGGGCCAGTTTTGTCCGCTCGGATTCTATGAGCGCCAGCTTCTTCTCCGTCTCCTTGCGCAGCGCCTCCTTCTTAATGAGCTCTACCCTCGTTACGGCGACGGCGACTACCAGCAGCAATATCGCAGCCCCGACGAACAGGGGCCTTAGCGTCAGGAACCTCGCGTGCCCGACAATACCCCTGCGTTCCTTCTCCGATATCTTTTCGTAATAGACGCCGAGCAGGTACTTATTCGGGTGGTGCTCCTTTGTCTTCTTTATCCAGGCCGCTTCGGCTATCGCCTCTATCGGTTTTGAAGAAAAGGGCATGTTTATCTGCAGGCGGAGTTTCGCGGATTTTCTGTTCAGCTTCTCGGCGAGGTCGTCCTTGAGGTTGTTTATCTCGAGGCACATGCCGCCTTCGCTTACGTCGCGCGTGAAAGCCTGATGGAACTCGCAGAGTACTTCTTTGTCGTCGAGGCTGATGACCTCGAATTCGACTGGAAATACGGTGCTTAACCTTATATATCTTCTTCGCTCGATGCCGCTCTTCTGTGTTTGCATATTCCACGCTCCGAAGATTTAACGAAACTGACCATTTTTTCCGCTTCAGGCGCCAGCTTTCCGAGCCTGTCGG
>JAQUSA010000029.1:0-6005 GCA_028715315.1 Candidatus Omnitrophota bacterium
GTCATAATGCTCTCGGTCAAGGCCGAATCGGACACGCTCTTAAAGGCGCAGGAGCTCGGGGCGGCGGATTACTTCATAAAGACAGGGGATTGGAAGGACCTTATAAAATATATAGAAAGATACATAAGCTGATATAATCATGAAAAGAAGGATAGAAGAAGAAACAGTACTTTTTATTAGCGTGATAAAGTGGGTATTCCTCGCCACCGTAATAGGGGTGATAGTGGGGTTCTCCACGACGTTATTCCTGAAGGCCCTGAAATGGTGCGCCATGCTCGGGGACAATACCCCTTATTATTTCCTGCTGCTGCCGCTCGCCCTTTTTGTCAGCGTGCTCCTTATCAAGTACCTCGCGCCGGACGCCAAGGGCCACGGCACCGAGAAGGTGATAGAGGCGATCCACAAGCATGCCGGCAGGATAAAGCTTATGGTGGTCCCGGTAAAATTGGCCGCGACGCTTGTGACGCTTTCCGCGGGCGGTTCCGTGGGAAAGGAAGGCCCCTGCGCGCAGATAGGCGGCGGATTGGCCTCCGGTTTCGCGGACCTGTTCAGGTTCGGGGATAACGACCGCAGGAAGCTCGTCATATGCGGCATCAGCGCGGGTTTCGCGGCGGTCTTCGGCACCCCGATAGCGGGGGCGATCTTCGGGGTTGAGGTGCTGTTCGTCGGGAGCCTCCTTTACGACGTGCTGCTGCCGTCTTTCATAGCGGGGGTGGTAAGCTTCCAGATATCTTCCGCGTTCGGGATAACGTATTTCTACCATACTATGAAATTCGTGCCGGTCTTTTCCGAGATATTTTTCCTGAAAGTAATACTTGCCGGCATGTTCTTCGGGATATGCTCGGCGCTCCTAATAGAAATGCTGAACCTGTCGGAGAAGATATCGGGCCGCATCAAGGTCTGGGAGCCGCTGAAAGGCATTATCGGCGGCGCGCTGCTGGTCGGGCTTACTTTCATCTTCTCGAAGGATTACCTCGGCCTGGGGCTCGATACAGTGGAGGGCGCCCTGACAGGCGTCAAGATAGTCTGGTACGCCTTCATATTGAAGATGGTATTCACATGCATAACGCTCAGTTTCGGCGGAAGCGGCGGCATAGTAACGCCGATCTTTTTTATCGGGTCCGCGGCGGGGGTCCTGTTCGGGAACATGCTGGGGCTGGACACATCGACGTTCGCCGCGATAGGGCTTGTCAGCCTGCTTGCCGGCGCCGCGAACACCCCGATATCCGCCAGCATCATGTCGGTCGAGCTTTTCGGGCCGAAGATAGCGCCGTATGCCACCGTGGCATGCGTTGTAAGTTTCCTTATGACGGGCCACAGGAGCGTATACCCTTCCCAGGTCCTGGCCATTAAGAAATCGGCATCGCTTTCGGTGGAAATGAAGCAGGACATGGAAGATGTCGTAGTCGGCGTAAAGCCCAGGAAAAACAGTTTGACAGGATTCCTGCTGCAGGTTATAAATAAGGTATTAAAAAAATGAAGATAACCAGGCCGATATATGTTGCCGCCTTGATCTGCGCCCTTTCCTGCGCGCTGGGCGCCGCTTTCGCCCGCGTGGTGGATAAGGACAGCGAACTCGTGAACGCGGTGTTGACCGGGAATTTGGATAATGTGGAGAAGCACCTGAGGCGCGGCGCGTTCGTTAACACGAAGAGCCCCGATTCCAAGCCGGTGCTCCTTATAGCTATAGAGAACGACCGCCCTGACATCGCCGAAGTGCTGATAGCGAAAGGGGCTAACGTGAATTTCGCGGATTCGGGCGGGAATACCCCCCTGATGATCGCGGCGAAGAAGGGCCAGGAGGGCATGGTCAAGCTTCTTTTATCCAAGGGCGCCAACCCAAACACGCAGCAGAGCAACATCAAATCCGTCTATGCCAGCGACAACAGGACCCCGATAATGTTCGCGGCGGAAGGCGGCAATCCCGGGATAGTGAAGATGCTGATAGCGAAAGGCGCGAATTTAAATAAGAAGGGCCGCGACGGGAAGACCGCGCTGATGATCGCGGAAGAAAAGGACTTTTCGGATATTGTGGATATCCTGAAGAAGGCCGGAGCAAAATAAAAGGAGGGCGGAAATGAAAAAGATAATGTTCCCCGTATTTGTGTCGGTTATCGCGGCGGCCTGTTGTTTCCAGGCCGTGGACGCCCGCGCCGCAGGCAGGGACGACCCGCTCTCTGTCATCCTGCCGCTCCAGGGAAAGATAAACTCGTCTTTCGCGAAGTTGGACGCGGAGGTCGCGGCGGCGGCGAGAGAATTGCAGAAGACCGGTATCGAAGGCCCCGAGGCGAGGAAAATTATCCGCAAGCTCGCGAAATCGAGCCGCTATGCCGTCGACTGCTCGACGGTAAACATGAAAGGGGACCTGGTGGTCGTGGAGCCCGAGGAGTACAGGAAATACGAGGGCAGGAACATAATCGACCAGGCCCAGGTCGACCTGCTGCGCAAGACAGGGCGGCCGGTCCTCGGAGATGTCTTCATGGCGGTCGAGGGCTTCTATGCCACGGCGCTCGAGCATCCGGTATTTTTCGACAAGGGCGAGATGATCGGTTCTATAAGCCTTCTCTTCAGGCCGGAATATTTCTTCTCATCGATAGCGGAACCCGAGGTAAAAAATCTCCCGGTCCATGTGTGGGTCATGCAGAGGGACAGCAGGGACATCTACGACGACGACCCGAAGCAGGTCGGGAAATACATACTCGAGGACCCGATGTATAAACCGTTCCCGAGCGTGATCAATTTCGTGAAGAAGATCGCCGCGGACCAGACGGGTTCGGGCTCGTATGATTTCTACGACATAGGAACGAAGGAGGTCATAAAGAAGGACGCGGTATGGACGACGGTCGGCCTGTACGGCGCGCAATGGCGCCTTGTCGTCACCAAGAGGGACGCGCTGCCGGCAGGCAGCGAGAAACAGGACGCGGCCGTAAAGAGCGCCGCGCAGGCGGCGGCGAGCATGCTGCAGGGCATATATGACAAGCACAAGAAGGGCGAGTTCACGCTCGAACAGGCCAAAAAGCTCGGCGCGGACCTGCTGAGGCAGCTGCGTTACGGCGACGACGGCAAGGAATATTTCTGGGCCGATATGGCCGACGGAATGAACGTCGTGCACGCGACCGATCCGGGGCTCGAGGGCAAGAACCGTTATGACGCGAACATAAACGGCATCTACTATATACGCGAGCTGATCGCGAACGGGAAGAAACCGGGCGGCGGCTTCTCGGTGTACTGGTTCCATAAGCCGGGCGGGAATATGCCGGCGAAGAAGAGGGCGTACAGCCTGCTCTTCAAGCCGTTCGGCTGGGTCATAGGCACCGGCTATTATCTGGAGTGAAAAAAGTTTTTATGGTAAAATCCTGACATGACATTCAAAGACCTGATGGAAGAGATAAAGGGCATCGAATTCGATACCATAAGGGTCGACAGCTATTACTATTTCGAGGCCGTAGTGCTCAGGGATAAGCTCCCTTCGCTGAAGGAGAGGCTCGATAAGGTCTTCGGCGAGCAGGTATGCCCCTCGAAGAAGAAGCTGGCCGCCGATATACAGCAGGCGATCGAGGACTTCGGCGGCATAAGGGACGACCAGGTGCTGTATTTCATCAAGGAAAAGGATTATTCTTATTTCGCGATGCTCTGGCCGTGGACCGACGAATACCATATAACCGTAAAGGTCGGAAGAAAATGAGGAAGATGCCGTTTTTCCTCGCGGCCGCGGCCCTTATGTTGTCCTCCGCGCTTCCCTGCGATGCCGAAGGCCTGGGTACGCTTATGCAGGTCGGCAAGAGCATGGATGACGCCGACAGGACGCTGTCGAAAGAGACCGACCAGTTCGAGAAAGTAAAGGCGGATCTCGACAGGGGCGAAATAAAGAAGGGCATGGCGCAGAGCGAGGTCATCAAGGCGTACGGAGAACCGCAGGTCGCGTTCAAGGACTCCCTCACGAAGAGGGACAAATGGGTATATAAGCCCGGGTCATCCAACTACTTCGAGGGCTCCAAGATATACATTTTCTTTGACGATGAAGGCCTTGTAGACGAGACCCGTTATATAAATAAGTGAGGCCCTGCCATGATACTCGATAAACTCGTGAATGCCGAAAGGTACTATAGCCTGCACGCGGGTTTCAGGAAAGCTTTTGAGTTCCTGTTCCGCCGCGATATCGCCGACCTGCCCGACGCGAGGTACGAGATTGACGGCGAACGCATCTACGCGACGGTATTCGACGGACAGGGCAAGGGCCGCAAGTCCGCCAAGCTCGAGACGCACAGCAAATATATAGACATTCACTACTCGATCTCGGGTTTCGACGAGGTCGGCTGGAACCCGGTCCAGGAATGTTCCGCGAAAGACGGCGGATACGACAGCAAGAAGGATTTCCAGTTGTTCTCCGACGTCCCTAAGATCTGGATACCCCATGCCCCCGGGACGTTCATCATCTTCTTCCCGGAAGACGCCCACGCGCCGATAACCGCAGAGAAGGGCCTGCGCAAGGCCGTCGTGAAGGTGGCGGTCAAGTGGTAAGGGGCGCCTTGGGCGCTTTCATCTTAACGGGGCTCCTTTCATTTTGCGCGGGCGAATCTTTCGCCGAACTGCACGAAGGGCTCACCGTCAAGAAGACCCTCCGTCCCGACGGGACAGTGCAGAAGGTGGAGGCGATGGACCGGAGCGGCAGGAAGATATACGAGGCGTTCTACGGGCCCGACGGAAAACTGGCGCTTAATCCCGTAGATAATTGGTCGGCCAGGGAATGGGTATACTCCGGCGGGAGGCTTGCGAAAGAGAAGATCTACGGGGAAGACGGGAAGGTAAAAGAGACGAAGGTCTTCAACGATTCCGGCGACCTGGTAGGGAAAAAATATTTCGGAGGCGAGGATAACATTGATGAGAACGAGGAATATAACACGCAGACCTTCCCGTACGGCACGGTCGATATGTATGAATAAGGCGCTCGCTGCGCTCGCAGTGCTCGCAGTCGCGGCGCTGATCGTTGCATCGGCGGCGGACTCAACCACGGCCGCGGATAGGGAGATAAGGACTGCCGCGGGGCAGTTGACGGGCATTGACTGGGCGGGTTCGAAGATAGTCGTCAGGTGGCTCAGCCAGGATGACAATACGTTCCACGATGCCGCGATAACGGTCCCGGATGACGCGAAGATAAGGAAGGGCGCGGAAGAAATAAACTTCTCGGAACTCGAGATATCGGAAGACGTGACGGTCAAGTATTACGAAGAACCTGACGGGACCGCTACGCTTATTAACCTTAGCGTGACCAACCCGGATTAAGCGGAGGAGAAATGCGCGTCCACCTTTCAGTTTTTGCCGTTGTGGTTTCGGCCGCCGTGATCGCCGGATGCGCGCAGCCCGGCTCAAGGGAAGCCAAGAAGCTGATCGAGAGGGATTCCGGAAAAACTATCGAGATGAGGACCGGCAACAGCATCCTTATAGAGCTTCCAGGGAACCCGACCACTGGATACACATGGGAGGTCTCGTCCGTAGACCCTTCAATACTGCATAAATTAGGCGATTTCAAGTTCTCGACGAACTCGAACGTAATAGGTTCTCCGGGAAAAATGGCCCTGCGTTTCAGGGTTGTCGGCGAGGGCAGGACGACGCTGGCGCTCGCATACCGCCGGTCATGGGAGAAGAACGTAGCCCCGATAAAGACCTTCTCGGTAAACGTCATAGCCGTCAAATAAGATGCCCGCTCCCGTACTGACCATAACGCTTAATCCCGCCGTAGACAGGACCGTCAGGGGCGCCCGCGAGAAACTCAGCGCCGGAGGCAAAGGAATAAACGTCTCGCGCGCGCTGAAAGCGCTCGGTGTCGGCAGCGTCGCGACGGGATTCGCGGGAGGGGATACGGGAAAGTTCATAAGGTCGGCCCTGAAAAAAGAGCGGATAGAGAGCCGTTTCATGGAGATCCGCGGCTCCACAAGGACTAACCTTACATATATAAGGCCGGGCGGAAAAATATCCCGCCGGATCGGGAAAGGCCCCGTTATTTC
>JAQUSA010000029.1:6105-8861 GCA_028715315.1 Candidatus Omnitrophota bacterium
CAAAAAGGATTTCCTATGGATATATTCGGCAACAACAACCACCTCAGAGACGCCGTAAATTTCTTCGTATACGACACGATAAAGATATTCATCCTGCTTATCGTCATAATATTCATCGTATCGATAATACGTTCGTTCCTGCCTCCGGAGAAGATAAGGAAGATACTCTCCAGGAAGGACAGGTATGCCGGCCACATACTGGCCGCCCTGCTGGGGATCGTTACGCCGTTCTGTACATGCAGCGCGATACCCCTCTTCCTCGGATTTATCGAGGCGGGGGTCCCGCTCGGCGTGACATTCACCTTCCTTGTCGCTTCGCCGATGATAAATGAGGTCGCGCTTATAATGTTGTTCGGCATGTTCGGCTGGAAGGTGGCGACGCTGTATATAGCGAGCGGCATGCTCATCGCGGTGGTATCGGGGCTCGTGATAGGCGCCCTGAAGCCCGAGCGGCTGCTTGAGGCCATAGAACCCAAAAGATCCGGGAGCCCGCTTACCGAGAACGTCGAATTCAAGTGGGGCGACAGGATAAAATACGCAAAAACGTACGTGATTTTTATTATCAAAAAGGTCTGGCTTTTTATCCTGATCGGCGTGGGCGCGGGGGCCTTCATACACGGCTACGTCCCTATGGACTTCCTCGCTAAATACGCAGGCGGAGACAAATGGTACGCGGTGCCTTTGGCGGCGCTGATAGGCATACCGCTCTATTCGAATGCCGCCGGGATAATCCCCCTCGTCAGCGCGCTGACGGAAAAAGGCGTCGCGATGGGCACGACGCTTGCCTTCATGATGGCCGTGACCGGGTTATCCCTGCCGGAGTTCCTGATTTTGCGCAAGGTCATGAAGGCGCGGCTGATACTGGCGTTCGCGGGCATCGTCGGACTGGGTATAATACTCACGGGGTATCTTTTCAATATTATATTGCGGTAGATTTGGGGTATAATCAAATACGGATGTATAAACTTGAAGAGCGCGATATAATCGAGACCTTCGTAAGGTCGGGCGGCCACGGCGGGCAAAACGTCAACAAGGTAGCCACCTGCGTGCACCTGCGGCATATCCCGACCGGGATAGAGGTCAAATGCTCGCGGGAACGCTCGCAGGCCGCGAACCGCATGATCGCGCGGCATATCCTCGCCCTGAAGGTAGAGGAGAAGAAGCTCGGCAGGCAGTCTGAGATACGGCAGCGGATGGAGAAGATCCGCAGGCAGAAACGTAAACGCTCAAAGAGGGCAAAAGAAAAAATGCTCGCCAATAAGAAGATCCATTCGGAAAAGAAGTCCCTTCGCAGGAAGGTCGCAGCCGTGTCGATAGCGTTATTGCTTTTCATCCAGGCGGAAACCTTCGCTATTAACTGGCGCCCCAATTTCCAGGACGCGTTAAAGTCCGCGAAGGCCGGCGGCAAGCCGGTCATGGCCGATTTTTATACCGACTGGTGCGGCTGGTGCAAGAAACTCGACAGCGACACATATTCGGATCCAAAGGTCTCATCGCTTTCCGGGAAGTTCGTCTGCGTAAAGATAAACGCGGAAAAGGACGCTTCCCTAGCGGCTAAATACGGCGTCTCGGGATATCCGACCATCCTCTTCCTCGACGGGGACGGGAAGGTACTGAGCAGGATCCCCGGATTCCTCCCGGCGGAGCGGTTTTATAACGAGATGAACAAGGTATTACTTACGATGCCGCAGCCCGAGAAAGCGGAAGAGGGCCCCGGCGGCGGTTTTGTCGTGCTCGAAGACAGGCCGAAGGGAAAAGACGGTAAACCCCTGCCCCCGAAGACGGTGGGCCAGGAGTTCGTATATAACGGATATGTCGAAGCCAAGGGCGATGAGCTTATCGCGCAGGTAAATTATAAAGGAGAGACATATTACGTTATGAAGGGAGAAAATTTCGGCGGTTTTGAGGTCGTCTCGGTCGACAAGGGCAAGGTAGTCCTGTCCGGCCCCGGCGGAGGGGAAACCGTGCTGGAATTCAGGAAGCCGGTCAGGTCGGGCGAACCTCTCGGGGCTATCAGGGAGATGTTTGCCGGGGCGGCGCCGGCGGACAACGGCGGCGAACAGCCGGACGGAAGCGTAATATCCGCGCCCGAGATCATGGCGGGAAGGGCAAGGACAGCCGCAATGCTTGTGCCTTTAATGATATTCGTGCCCGTCATGATGATCTTCTACGTTTATTTTTCCCTGTGCCTGCAGTTCATCGCGCAGAAGACGAATTCAGGGAACGCCTGGATGGCATGGCTCCCCGTACTAAACGTATTCCTGATGCTGAATATCAGCCGGATAAGGTACAGGACATTCGTATTGCCTATCCTGTTGTTTATCGTGTTGACCGCGATGCCGCTCTTCGGGCCGCTCTCGCCGCTTGCCGGGCTGATAATCATGCTCCTGATAATGCTTAACGCCATTTATTTTATTTTCCTGACGGTCTATGTCTGGTACAGGATAGCTGTGGCCAGGGGCAAGTCGACGGGGCTGTCTGTGGCTCTTTCGATACTGATGTTCATATCCCCGCTGAACCTTGCGGCGATAGGATACCTGGCCTTCTCAAAATAGGGGCGCATATGTTCTGGAAAAGGTTTTTCATAGTAATAGGGATACTGGTAATCCTTGCCTTCCTTGCACAGCTCCTTGTCGCGCCGCATTTGAAGGACTTTCTTACGAAAGCGGTCAAGGATTCCACCGGCATAGACATCTCGGTCGGGAACTGCGAATTGAGCATGCTGCAGAGGAAGATCGTGCTTTCCGACGTCGTAA
>JAQUSA010000030.1 GCA_028715315.1 Candidatus Omnitrophota bacterium
AATGGGGATACCAATTGTGGAGGTGCGGTATGGACTTCTCCACGAGGAACAGGAACAGCGCCGCGAAGATTATCCCTGTTATTGCCTGCCCGAGGCTCCCTATACGCGTCGCCGGCGAAATAAGGTTAAAGCATGCCGTTGCGATCATTATCCCCGCGGAAAATCCGAGAAGGGTATCATATACTTTGTGCGATACTTTTTCCGAAACTAGCACCGGTATCGCCCCGATCCCTGTGAAACAGCTCGCTATAAACGAGGCAAGAAGCGCTTCCTTCAATTCGTTGACCCTTTCATTGCAATACCTGACAACGCGGCGTCGTCTCCCATCAGGGCGTCCCTGCCCTTAGATACATCGATCTTGTCCCTGATGATCCTGGCAAGCGAGGCCACTACGGATCTTTCGCCTATTATTATTGAGCCGGCGAGTTTCCCGTCTTTTATGACGCATTTCCTGTATATCCCCTTGGCCGCGTCCTTCCTGATTATCGACTCGTATCCTTCACCCTCGGGATTGACTATGCCTATAGAGGCCACGTCAATGCCCGCGACCTTAAGCGTGGCCTGGAAGGTAGTCCCCTTATATTCCACGGGCCTGCCTATCATGTTCGATGCCGCGGCTTGGCCCTGTTCGAGCGCAGCCGGTATTATTCCGTAGACCGTGCCGTTGAATTCCGCGCAGTCGCCCGCGGCGAAAACGTCCGGGCGGTCCGTGCGGAGGCCCCCATCCACCAATATCCCCTTTTGCACGCCGATCCCGCAGGCCTTAGCGAGTCCCGTGTTCGAACGGACGCCGGCAGATACCACGAACAGGTCCGCGTCCACCCTCTCGGGCGCGGCCCCCAGCAGCACCTCAATATTCATCTCCTCGATGCGGGACTTTATCAGCGACGCGCCCTCCTCATCGAGCTGCCTTGGCAAAAGCCGCGTATTGTGCTCTATTACGGCGACTTTCATGCCGCGGTCGGCCAGGGCCTTAGCTGTCTCAAGCCCGAGGAGTCCGCCGCCTATGACAGCCGCCTTTTTCTTATCCCCCGCGAACGAGCGGATACGCAGCACATCCGCTATGTTCCTATAAGCGAAAACTTTTCCGGCCGGCACCCCCTCCAAAGGGGGGACGAACGGCGATGCGCCGGTGGCAAGGAGGAGCCTGTCGTAACCGCAGGCCCCGGACTTTGACGTATTTATCTTCTTTGATGATGTATCTATATCGGTTACGCGGTCGCCGAGGGAAACCCGTATCCCCTTCTTCCCGTACCATTCGTCGTTATAGGGGAACATGCCGTTAAGGTCCATCGATCCCGAAAGCAGCCTGTCGAGCAGCGGCCTCGGGTAATAATTATATTCTTCATCGGTGAAGATGGTTATCTCGGCGCCGGGAAGGTTCTCCGATATGGATTTCGCGGCGGTCACTCCCGCTATTCCGTTGCCTACGATGGCTATCTTCAATGGCAGCCCCTGGTCATACCTTTTCGAACATCTCCTTGCCTACCCCGCAATCGGGACAGACCCACCCGTCAGGCAATTTCTCGAAGGGCGTGCCCGGCGCGACATTCTGCGTCGCGTCGCCGATAGCCGGGTCATAGATATATCCGCAGACCGTGCAGCGATATTTGCTCATTCAATCCTCCCTGTTCAGGCGATCTTTTTCGCGAGTTCCGTCCCAAGGCCCCGGCAGCGTTCCAGCTCTGAGGCGTCGGGCACAAACTTGGCCGATACCGGCGGCGATGCGATCTCCATTCCGCCCTCCTTCAGCATCCCTTCGATCTCCGCCACCGCGCCTCCGGCCCATCCGCACGAACCGAACGCCGCGGCTATCCTGTTCTTCGGCTTGAAACCCTTGAGCAGTTCAAGGAATGAGGCGATCGACGGAAGCATGCCGTTGTCGTGGGTGGACGAGCCTATCACGAACGCCTTAGCGTCGAGCATCTGGTTCGCGACCTCGGTCCTGTCGGAAAGGGCGATGTCGAACAATTTCACGCAGACCCCCGCTTCCGTGAGGCCGTCCGCTATTGCCCGCGCCATCATTTCCGTTGAACCCCACATAGTCTCGTAAGCTATGACCGCTTTCCGTTTCGTCTCGTTCTTAGCCCATGAGGCATAAGCATTCACGATCTTCATTGGATCCCCGCGCCATATTATCCCGTGGCTCGGCGCGATCATCTTTATCGGGAGCCCCATCTTCTGTATCTCTTCGATCTTCCTGGCTATGATGCCGCTAAGCGGCCACAGGATGTTCGCGTAATATTTGGACGCCTCTTCCATCAGCGCGCACAGGTCCGTCTCGTCATCGAACCTTTCCGATGACGCGTAGTGCTGGCCGAAAGCATCGTTGGGGAACAGGATCTCCTCTTCCGCGCAATATGTGAACATGCTGTCGGGCCAGTGTATCATCGGAGCCTCGATGAAACTGAGCGTTCTCCTGCCGATACTTAGTTTATCGCCGGTCTTAACGACGCGGACATCCCAATTGCCGTAGTACTGCTTCTGGAGGCCTTCCTTGCATTTCGCCGTGCCGTAGAGCTTGGCGTTCGGGCAGAGTTTCAGGAGTTCGGGTAGGGCGCCGGAATGGTCCGGCTCTATGTGGTTTACGATTATATTCTCTATTTTTTCCGGAGGCATGACATCGCGTATCTTCCTTATGAGCTCTCCGGTGAACGGCGCGTACACGCCGTCTATAAGCGTTGCCTTATCGTCGTTTATCAGGTAGGAGTTGTACGTCGTGCCGCGGGCGGTCGAATAAGTGTGCCCGTGGAAGGTCCTCGCGTTCCAGTCGACGGCACCTGCCCAGTAGATGCCCTTTTTTAGCTCGACCGCGTCCATCCGCTAATATCCTCCCGTCACCCTTCCATCACCCTTCCTTCCGTCTTCACGAACCATGAGACGGAGTCCGAAAGCAGGGTCAACGCCTCCTCGAGGAGCTCATAGTGGTGCTCCTCTTCCTTCTTAAGGCTGTTATAGAACACTTTCGCTATCCTTATGCCGGTTTCCTTCGACTGCTTATCGTAGTAATCGTAGCTCTTGGTCTCCTTCTTCATCGCTATATCTATCGCCTTGATGTTGGAGGGGTCGGCTTTCAACTTCTTCATTTCAGACGCCGTAAGCTTCCTGAACACGAGCGCGAGCTTCTTCTTCGCCTGCCTGTTGATCACGCTCTCGAAATCGCCCCAGTCCTGCTCGTTCTTAAGGCCTTCGCTTATCTCCTTGATGCGCTCAATGTGCGTCAATTCCTGGTCGGCCAGCGACACGAGAAGCTTCTTCGCGATGGCGTTCTTCGCTGTCTTCGCGGCCTGCAGGTAGAACTTGCGGCCGTCGAGTTCCATCTTTACGGCTGATTCCAATATCCTTACGTCTCTCTTGGGCATAGCATATCTCCTGGTTTGGGGGTGGGATGTCTATTAACCGTGGCGGTAGAGAATACCGAATCCGCCCTGGGGGTAGTTCCAGTCAACGTTCTGGAACTCATCGCATATCACGCGGCATGTACCGCATTCGAGGCACCCGTCCACGTTGACCTCGGCGACTCCCTTGTCGTTAATCTTCCAGCAGTCCGACGGGCATCCTATGGAGCATTGTTTCTTCTGGCACTTCAGGCAAAGGTCCTTGTCCTTGACCTTGATGTGGGGTTCAGGCCCCAATTTGAACCTGTTCACGAATAGTTTATCTTCTATCCTCGTCATCTCTATCCTCCGCGGGTATTATCGCATAATATCCGTATCCGTTCAAGGGGCTTTAACCTTAAATCCGCATAATTCGATCCAGTCCTTCACGCACTGGTTGCGCATGAAATAATCCCAGACCATCCCGGTCCTGTAGTTCTCTATCATCAGCACCGTGATCCCCTGGTCTATTCCCGTATAGCCGTCGCTCCACCACCTCTTATCGAGGTTATATCCCGCCTTGAAACCGTACTTCCCGTATATGCTCTTGCCGTACCTGTCGTAGGTCTTCTTTACCGACTTTATCGCCTGTCCGGGAACGAACGGCATCGATGCGACCATCCCGTACGGGTTTATCGTCCCGTCCTCGACCGTCCTGTCGGCGGGCTTTGCGCCGTATCCCTTGTAGCCCAGCGGACCTTCGCCCGCGGTCAGGCCCCATCCGTCCTCGCCGTATCCCTTGTGGGATCTCGCGTTGTCTATGCAGAACTGCCTGTTAGCCAGGACGGCATTGACCGAATTGTCCCAATAGTTTATCCCGTTGTCGTCTATGTTCCTGAAATCGACCCACGCGTGCGCGAACTGGTAGGTGAACAGGCTGCCGAAGAAGGAATATACGACCTTATAACCGCCGTATTCCCCGACCGGTTTCCTCCACGCTTTCCAGCAGTCGGGGGATATCGGGAATGTAGGCGAACCTATCGCCAGGACATAAGCGATGACCCCTTCGTTGTACCAGTCCCAATATGAACCGAGAAAACCGCTCTCAGGGTTCCATCCCATGCATATCAGGCTGGTCCCGTTGGTCATCCAATGCCAGTCCGCCTCGTAATAAAGCGAGTTGGCGAGCCGTTCAACTTCGGTGCCCTTGAAATACTGCCCCGCGAACAGCGCGCCTGCAAAGAACAGCGCGGAATCTATGGACGAGAGCTCGGAATTCCATGCCCTCTTGCCGGTCTTCATGTCGACAAAATGGTAATAAAAACCGTGCTCGCTCTTCAGCGTGTTCCTGAACGTCTTCAGCGTCTTGAAGGCCCTGTCATAGGCCTCATCGTAGGTTATCCAGCCCCTGCTGTGGCCTATGCATATGGCCGTGAGCCCGAACCCGGTCGCCGCTATGCTGCACGGGGCGCCGGCGGAGGAATTATCCGCCACGAGCCCCGTATCGGGGTCGGCCTCTTCCCAGAAATACATGAACGTGTCTTTCTGGATCATGTTTATGAACGCTTCCTGCGGGTTCACTTCTTCACCCGCAGGCAGGGGCGCCGCAGTAAATGAGGACATCGACAATGCGAGAACTAACGATATGGCGGTCTTCATGGTTTTGTTTTAAAATAAAGCAGCTGCCTCCTGGCTTCATCCGCCTTCGCCTTTACCTGCGAGGGCGATAATTTATCGGCGTCCTTTATTATCTCGTCCAGCGAATTTACGGACACCTCTATCTTCCTCCTGAATATCTCAGCCATATCATCAAGCTTCACCGAGAGCCCCTTGAGCTCATCGCCCTTCCTTAACCTGAAGCTCGATGTGAGGTTCCCGCCGGTCATCGCGTTAACGGATTTCTCTATACGGCTTACCGGGCCGGCTATCCTATGCGACAGGAAGATGCTCGCCGCCCCGATCACCGCCGCCATTATAAGGGCTACGGTCATAAGCTGCCCGTTCGTATCGTTAAGCACGTACAATACCGCGTTCTGCCCGTCGGCGCTGAGCATACGCGCTTCCTTAAGGTGGAAATTGGGCATGCTTTCGGCCGGTATCCCGAACTTCTGGCCGTCATAGTCCTTCAGCCTTGAAGCTGCCGCCAGTTTCCCTGCGATCTTCCACTCCGACAACTCCGATACGGCCCCTCCCCACACCCCAAAATACACCAGTACTCCCGTGAGGAAGGAAGCCAGGAGCATGCACAATATTATCGCCGCCATATAGCGCAGCTGCAGCCCCGGATCCACAAAAAAGCTCCTTCTCCTTACCCCTCTCCCTTTCATCTAACCCTCCTATTTCCCCCGACATATTATATGCCCATGCGGGGCGGAAGTCAATTGACACCTCGTCGATATTATGCTATTTTATAGCAAATGTTAAGGACGATTTTTACATCGACCGGAAACTTCTACCTTACTCTCCTTAACCTCTTGTATCCGCAGGATTGTCTCATCTGCAGCAACAGGATACACGAGGCCAAGGCCGCGCGGTTATGCGGCCCCTGCAACGACAGGATAATGAGGTACGCGGACACCCCCCACTGGAGTTTTACCGAGAATGGCCTCGCCTTCGACGCCGCATACCATGTAGCCGGGTACGACGACATCGTCAAAAGGTGCATCTGCCTGATGAAATACAACGGCAAACAGGACCTCTCGAAGATATTGGGCGGCCTCATGTCGGAATACGCCGAGAAGAATATGAGCTTCAACGATATAGATATGTTCGTACCGGTCCCCCTCCATCCGGTGAAGTTCCGCGAGAGGCAGTTCAACCAGTCCGAGCTTATCGCCGGGCATCTCGCGAAACGCTTCAATAAGAAGCTAGAGAACAAATGGGTCAAGAGGATCAGGTACACGCCCCAGCAGGCCGGCCTTTCAAGGGAACAGCGGCTGCGCAACATCAAGGGGGCCTTCCTTGTCAGGCAGGATGCGGACTTCACGGACAAGACCGTGATGCTTGTAGACGACGTAATGGCCACGGGCGCCACCCTCCACGAATGCGCGAAGACCTTGAAATCCGCGGGCGCGAAAAAAGTATTCGCGTTCACCCTCGCGCGGGGAAACTGAAGTGAGGATAATCAGGCGCTACATATTGATGGAGCTTGCCGGGCCTTTTATCTTCGCATTCGTCGTCACGACGTTCGCGTTCATGGCCGGCAATATGATAAAACTCGCCGACCTCATCGTGAACAAGGGCGTCGATTTCCTCTCGGTATGCAAGCTCTTCTTCTACATGCTCCCGTGGCTCTTCACCTTCACGGTCCCTATTTCGGTCCTCACCGCCACGCTGCTGACATTCGGCAGGCTTTCGTCCGATAACGAGATAACCGCCATGCGCGCGAGCGGCATCAGCCTTTATAAGCTGGTAATGCCGCTCATAATGGTCGGGCTGGTCATCAGCCTTATATCGTACGAGTTGAACGATTGGATACTCCCGCGGCTCAGGTTCGAGACGAGGAAGCTCGTCGCTCAGATAGGCGCGAAGAACCCGGCCGCCTACCTGGAGGCAGGAACGTTCATAAAGGCGTTTAAGGGTTATATCGTGTTCATATACGGCATCGACAAGAACAGGCTTACAAACATCAGGATATACCAGCCGCAGGAAGGCCGCCCTACCCGGACGATAATCGCGCAAAAAGGCGAGATAAGCTATATTAAGGATAAGGACGCCATTAAACTGAAGCTGATAAACGGCACCGTTGATGAGCCGAACCCGAAGGACCCGAATAATTTCTATAAGCTAAACTTCAAGACTTACATAATGATGCTGGACCTGAAGGAAGGCCGGGACCTGAAATTCGAGAAGAAGAAATCTGACATGTCCATCGACGAGCTGAACAGCGAGATAAAGACGCTTAAGGCGGAGGGCGTTAACGCCACGCCGCTGCTCATCGAGGTGCATAAGAAGATATCTTATTCTTTCTCGTCGCTGATCTTCATACTGATAGGGATCCCCCTCGCTCTCATGGCCCGCCGCGGGGAGAAATCCATAGGGTTTGTCCTGAGCGTCTTCGTTATAGTGGCCTTCTACCTGCTGCAGCTCGGCGGGGAAGCGCTCGCGATAAAGGGCATCCTCTTCCCCGCCCTCGGCATGTGGCTCCCGAACATCATATTCGGGGTGATAGGGCCTGTTATGATATTCTGGATAGCCGAACAATGAAGATCATAGACAAGTATATAACGAGGGGTTTTGTCTGGCCGTTCCTCTACTGCCTCTTCGTCTTCCTTTTGCTCTATGTCGTAGGCGACCTGCTGGGGCACCTCGATTCACTGGTGAAACAGAACGTACCTTTCGACATCATCAAGACATACTACCTGGCTTCCCTGCCTTACATATTCGTGCAGACCACCCCGTTCGCGGTCCTGCTCGCGAGCGTCTTCCTCTTCTCGAACCTTAACCGCCACAACGAGATCATTGCGCTGAGGGCAAGCGGCGTGGACACGCTGCGCATAATAACGCCCGTGATCCTGCTGGGCTTAGCGATAAGCCTCGCCGTCTTCCTGGTAAACGACAAGATCGTGCCCGAATCGGCGGTCATATCGAATACCATAAAGGAGCTGCGCTTCGACAGGGACCAGAAGGAAAAGGGCGACAAGCTGGAGAATATAACCGTATTCGGGCGGGACGGCAAGCTCTTCTACGCGAGGGAGTTCGACCTGAAGGCAAAGAAGCTCAAGGACGTCGTCATGCTGGTGCACGACAACAACCAGATCCTGAAGAGGAAGATAACGGCGGAGAGCATGGAATGGACCGGGAAGAGCTGGAAATTCCACGGCGCGGACTCATTCAGGTTCGACCGCGAGGGTAATGTCCTCGGCAAGCCCGCTATATTCCGCACGCCGAAGATAATAGACTTTAACGAGACCCCGGAAAGCCTCTTAAAGAAGCAGACCCAGCCCGACTTTATGAACTACGCGCAGCTGAGGGATTACATCCACCTGCTCGCGCTGGAGAGCAAGTCCACCGCGAGGAAACTGCTGGTGGACCTGCATTACAAGCTGGCGCTCCCGTTCACGAGCGTCGTCATAATGCTCATCGGGATCCCGTTCGCGCTCAAGAGGACAAGGTCGAAGGCCATGGCAAGTATGGGGCTCGCTATCGTGATAGCGCTGGTCTTCTACGGCGCCAACGCGATCTCCCTTGCGCTCGGAAAAGGCGGGTTTGTGCCCCCCATAATTGCAGCATGGGCCGCGAATTTCGTATTCGCGGCCCTTGGTATCTACCTTCTCGCCGAGATCAGGTCCTAAGGCCTAAGGGGACGTGTCACTTTGGCTATGCTTTTCCGCCGCAGCCGAGGAACTTGATCTTCCTCTTCACGACTTCCTTTATCGCGTCGCGCGCGGGCCCGAGATATTTTCTCGGATCAAATTCGCCGGGCGTCTCTACGAATACCTTCC